>JAFADT010000090.1 GCA_023424585.1 Pseudomonadota bacterium | reverse complement strand
GCGGCGCACTCTACACGCGCGCCACGCCCGGAGGAAGCCGCATGCGGCCTTCCCCCGCACATTCGGCCTCCTATCGCAACGGAAGGGGGCCTGTCCTCCATTCCGTTTGAGCTCCCAGGCACCGCCTGGGGGGCAGCCATGCCGCCGTGCGCCGCGCCGCGTCTACCGGGCGAGCCCCAGCCGCCGGCCCACCTTGCGGAAGACGTCGCCCGCCTCCGGGATGCCCAGCGCGGCGGACACGGCGAAGTAGACGACCCCGAAGGGCACCGCCGTCGCCGCCAGGCCCAGCACCGGGTGCAGCCGGGGCGGCACGAGCAGCGCCCCGCCCCACTCCACCCCCACTCCGGGCATGGGCCCCAGGAGGCCGGTCAACCCCTGCTTGACGGCCAGCGCCACGAGCCCGCCCACCACCGCCGCGCCATACAGCCGGGGCAGCAGGCCCGAGGGCAGCCCCACGGGCCCCACCATTGAACGCAGCTTGCGGCGCAGGAGCGTGGTCTCCACCCAGGCCACGATGCCGCTGGACAAGGTGAGGAAGGCAGCCCCCAGCTCCCGGGGGAGGCCCAGCCGCTCCGGCAGCCAGAGCGCCAGGAACCAGGCCTTCACGGTGCCCAGGGCCACGCGCACGACGGCGTAGCGCAGCGGCGTCCTGGGGTCCTTCAGCGCGTAGAAGGCGGAGGCGTAGAGCCGGCCGACCGTCGACGCCACCAGGCCCACCGCCGCGCCCATCAGCAGGTACCAGAGGTAGCGTGAGTCCGAGGCGCCGAAGCGGCCCGTCTGCAGCAGCGCGCCGCTCACCATGTCCCCCAGGAAGAGGAGCGCGGCGGCGGACGGCACCACCCAGAAGGCGATGCGGCGCGAGCCCGCGTCGATGCGGCTCCGCAGCTTCGCGTGCGCCTGGGCCTCGCCTTCCGCCGTCGCGCGCGCCATCTCCGGCAGCTCCGCGGCGGACACGGCCATGCCGAAGAGGCTCACCGGGATGAGGTAGATGGTCTGCGCGTAGAGGAGCGAGGACAGCGCCCGGTTGGAGATGAGCGACGCGAAGGCGGTGTCCACCCACGCGCTGAACTGCACCACGCCGCGCCCCAGCACCACCGGCCCGAAGTTCTTCAGCACCTGGCGCACGGAGGCGCTGGCCAGCGACAGCACCGGGCGGAAGCGCCCCAGCAGCCGCAGCACCGTGGGCACCTGCACCGCGAACTGGAGGAAGCTGCCCAGCACCACGCCGTAGGCCAGCCACTCCGTCACGGCCTCCTCGGCGGCGCGGCCCCCGGACGCCCCGTGCGCGCTGCCCACGCCCAGCAGCGTGGCGATGATGACGACGTTCCACACCACGGGCGCCAGGTAGGACAGGAGGAAGCGCCGGTGGCTGTTGAGGATGCCCAGGCACCACGCGCTCAAGACGAGGAAGCCCGTGCCGGGGAAAAGGATGCGCACCAGGCGCACGGCCAGGTCTCGCTCGCCGCCCTCGAAGCCCGGCGCGATGAGGTCCACGAACAGCGGCGTGGCCAGCATGCCCAGCGCCACCATCACGCCCGTGGCCAGGGCCAGCAGCCCGAACACCGCGCCGGCGACCCGGTCCGCCTCGTCCGCGTCATTCTTGCCCAGCAGTTGGGCATAGACGGGGATGAAGGAGCCCGACAGCACGCCCTCCCCGAAGAGGTTCTGGAGGAAGTTGGGGATGCGCAGCGCGGCCTTGAAGACGGCGGCCGCCTCCGCGTTGCCCAGGTAGTGGGCGAACACGCGCTCGCGCACCAGGCCCATCAGCCGCGACGCCAGGATGCCGATGGCCACCAGCATGGCGCCCCGGCCTCCCGCGCCGCGTTCAGCGGCGGACGGTGGGGGGACGGCCGGGGAGGCGGGCGGGGACGGCGAAGCGGGGGCGGGGGCGGTCACGAAGGGGCGGACTCTACGTCCGGCGTTCTTCGGCATGCAGCAGGAAACCCTTCAACCGCTGTTTCTCTTGACGCTCACCTCACGGGTTGCGAGGTTCCGCCTCCAATGGCCGGAAAGTCCGACACCGAGCGCTCCGACGTCGCGCGCATCCGCGCCGTGCTGGCACGCGAGCTCGAGACCATCAACGAGTACGAGGCGTTCGCCGAGGACTCCTCCGACCCGGAGGTGAAGGCCTTCTTCCTCCACCTGGCGGCGGAGGAGAAGGAGCACGTGTCCGAGGCCACCCACATGCTCCGGATGCTCGACCAGGGTCAGGACGCGCACTTCGCCAAGCCCTTCGTCCCCGGCCACTTCCAGACTGCTGTGGGGGGCGCCCCCGCGGAGCCCGTGGAAGCCCCGCCCGCGCCACCGCCGGCACCGCCCGCGGTCGGCCGCCTGGCGAACGAGCCCCTGACGTCCCTGCCGCCCCAGCGCCTCATCTACGGCGTCCCCGCGCCGCCGCCGACGGCCAACGGCCATCCCCTCACCATCGGCAGCCTGCGCCGCGGCGGTGGAAGCGGTGGCGGTGCCGGTGGCGCTCGCTAAAACCCTTTCGTTTCCTGCCTTCCCTCCTCCCCTCCTCTGCCGCCGCTCGTGACGGAGACACAGATGCCTGACTTCCTTGGACATGCCGAGAACCCGCTGCGTGAAGAGGAGTGGGCCCGGCTCAACGAGACCGTGATCCAGGTGGCGCGCCGCTCGCTGGTGGGCCGCCGCATCCTGGACATCTACGGGCCGCTGGGCGCGGGCGTGCAGACCGTGGCCTACGACGAGTTCCAGGGCGTCTCCGCGGGCGCGGTGGACATCGTCGGTGAGCAGGAGACCGCCATGGTCTTCACCGACGTCCGCAAGTTCAAGACCATCCCCATCATCTACAAGGACTTCCTCCTGCACTGGCGGGACATCGAGGCGGCGCGCACGCACAACATGCCGCTGGACGTGTCCGCCGCCGCCGGCGCCGCCGCGCTGTGCGCGCAGCAGGAGGACGAGCTCATCTTCTACGGCGACCAGCGCCTGGGCTACGAGGGCCTGATGACGGCCAACGGCCGCCTCACCGCCACGCTGGGGGATTGGACGGCGCCGGGCGGCGGCTTCCAGACCATCGTGGAGGCCACGCGCAAGCTCAACGAGGCCGGCCACTTCGGGCCCTACGCCGTGGTGCTGTCGCCCCGGCTGTACGCGCAGGTGCACCGCATCTACGAGAAGACGGGCGTGCTGGAGATCGAGACCATCCGCCAGCTCGCGTCCGACGGCGTCTACCAGTCCAACCGCCTGCGCGGCGAGTCGGGCGTGGTGGTGTCCACAGGCCGGGAGAACATGGACCTGGCGGTGGCCATGGACATGGTCGCGGCCTACCTGGGCGCCAGCAAGATGAACCACCCGTTCCGCGTGCTGGAGTCGCTGCTGCTGCGCATCAAGCACCCGGACGCCATCTGCACGCTCGAAGGCGCCGTCCCGGCCACGCCCCCGGCGCGCCGCTAGTCCTCTTCCTTTCGCGCGGAGGCTTATGGCCAAGGTCCTGGTCATCGACGACGAGACGAACCTGCGCAAGGTGCTGGCCGCCCTGCTGCGCCGCGACGGGTTCGACGTCACCGTGGCGGAGAACGGCGAGCAGGGCCTGGCCGAGTTCCACAAGAACGGCGCGGACATCGTCGTCACCGACCTGGTGATGCCCAAGCTGGGCGGCATGGACGTGCTGTCCGCCGTGCGCGCCGCCAACCCGGACGTGCCGGTGATCATCATCACCGCGCACGGCACCGTGGACTCCGCGGTGGAGGCCATCAAGGCGGGCGCGTTCGACTACATCACCAAGCCCTTCGACCAGGCGGAGCTGTCCTCCGTCGTGGCCAAGGCCGCCAAGACGAACGAGAGCGCCAAGCGCTCCGTGCGCGCGGACCACAAGGCCCGCTCCGCCATCATCGGCGAGTCGCCGCAGATCCAGGACGTCTACAAGATCATCGACAAGGTGGCGGACACGCCCTCGACCGTGCTGATCACGGGCGAGAGCGGCACGGGCAAGGAGCTCATCGCCACCGCGCTCCATGGCGAGTCCAGCCGCCGCGACAAGCCGTTCATCAAGATCAACTGCGCCGCCATCCCCGCCACGCTCCTGGAGAGCGAGTTCTTCGGCTACGAGAAGGGCGCCTTCACCGGCGCCGTCACCTCCAAGCCGGGCCGCTTCGAGCTGGCCGACGAGGGCACCCTCTTCCTGGACGAGATTGGCGAGATCCCCGTCGAGATGCAGGTGAAGCTGCTGCGCGCGCTCCAGGAGGGTGAGTTCGAGCGCGTGGGCGGCATCAAGACGACGCGCGTGAACGTGCGCCTGGTGGCCGCCACCAACCGCGACCTCCAGGCGGAGATTGAAGCGGGCCGCTTCCGCAAGGACCTGTACTACCGGCTGGCGGTGGTGCCCATCGTGCTGCCCGCGCTGCGCGAGCGCCGCGGCGACATCCCGATGCTCGCCCGGCACTTCGTGGACAAGTACAACCGGCGCCTCCACAAGAAGATCGAAGGCATCGCCGACGACGCGCTCGCGCTGCTCCAGGCGTACGCGTGGCCGGGCAACATCCGCGAGTTGGAGAACCTCATCGAGCGCGTGCTGCTCTTCGCGGACGGCCCCCTCATCACCGCCAGGGACCTGCCGGACCCGGTGCGCGGAGGAGCGAGCGTGCAGGCGGGGGCACCGGTCGCCGCCTCGCTGGGCACGCTGGACGTCCCCGCGGGCGAGGTGGGCCTCAAGGACATCGTGCGCATGAAGGCCGCGGAGCTGGAGCGGGACCTCATCGTCAAGAAGCTGGAGGAGACGGGCGGCAACGTCACGCGCGCCGCGCGCCTCCTGCAGATCAGCCGCAAGTCACTCCAGACGAAGATGAAGGAGTTCGGCCTGCGCGACACCACCCCGGACGGTCAGGAAGACGGCCCGGACGAGTAGCCTGGGGCGCCGAAATATCGCCGTTTCGCCGGCGGTTTCGGCCCCCGCGTACCTTCTTACCCTCAGGGAGCCTGAATGCGGCCGAATCTTCCCACCCTCGGTGGACCACCGAAGCGCAATCCCTTCGGACCGGTGGTTGCCGTCTCCGTCATCCTCGGCGCGGCCGCGGGTGGCGTGTGGTGGTGGAAACAGCGCATGGCGGATGTCCCCATGGACGTCGCCTCGCAGCCCGCGTCCCCGCTGGACGCCGGCACCGTCGCCGAGGCCCCCGTGGCCCCGCCCGCCCCCACCGACCCCGTGAAGGCCGCGGGCCTGGAGCGCGCCTCCATCCGCATCGAGGGCCCCCTGGAGACGGCGCTCGTCCAGGCCTCCGACACCACCGTGGGCCCCGCCCTGGCCCAGGTGGTGACACGCACGCTGGTGTGGTGGGTGCGCGTACCCGGTGAAATCCTCCGGGGAGACACGCTGGACGTGCTCTACCAGCGCCGCCCCAACGAGGAGCCGCTGGTGTACGCGGTGCGCTTCGTGAGCGGCAAGACGGGCCAGACGCACCGCGCCTACCGCTTCACGCCCGCGGGTGAGCAGAACGCCCACTACTACCTGCCCAACGGCGACGAGCTGGAGCTGCGGATGGAGAAGTCCCCCATCGACAGCTACGAGCAGATCACCTCGCTCCTGCGCGACGGCCGCGGCCACAAGGGCGTGGACTTCCGCGCGCCGGTGGGCACCAGCGTCCGGGCGCCCTTCGCGGGCGTCATCAAGCGCAAGAACTGGAACTTCGGCAGCAACGGCAACTGCTTCGAGCTGGTGGAGTCCGGGGGCAAGGGCCGCAGCGCCCTCTTCCTGCACCTGTCCGAGCTGCCCCGGACGCTCCAGCCCGGGATGCGCGTGTCCGCGGGCCAGGTGCTGGCCCAGAGCGGCAACACGGGCCACTCCTTCGCCCCCCACCTGCACTACCAGCTCATGACGAGCGACGGCCGGGTCCTGGACCCCTTCGACCAGCACAAGACCTTCCGCGCGTCCCTGGCCTCCGCCCACAAGGGCGCCTTCGACGCCGAGGTCCAGCGGCTGGACGGCCTGCTGGGAACGTCCGTCGCGGGGAAGTAAAGCCCCACCCATTTCTTGACACTCCTCCGACGGCACGGCTAGCTGGCAGGCCTGGGCCGTGGTCGTCGGAGGTAGTGGATGCACAGGTTTCGCGCCGTCATCGCCGCGCTGACGCTGGGCGTGCCGTTCGCCGCCAGCGCGGCGGAGATCACCCGGATCGCCTCTTCCTTCGAGGAGGATGATCCGTTCGACCTCTTCTTCGACGTGAGCTTCGAGCGCTCGCAGACGCGCGCGAAGATCGTCCGCGAGCAGCTCCCGTCCGCGACACCGGCGGAGGCGCCGGACTCGGTCCGGGAGGTCAACGAGCTCTGGTACAAGGGCGTGGACGCGCGGCTGAACCTGGCCGTGGCCTTCGGCCTGTGGAAGGACCTGGAGTTCAACTTCAAGCTGCCCATCGTCTTCCAGCAGAACGAGACCTGGAACTTCGTCTCGGGCACGGGCCAGGGCAACTCCACCATCACCAACAGCTGCTACAACGCGGACGGCTCGCCCTACTCCGCCGAGGGCTGCGTGGGCCGGCTGTTCCAGATGCCCCAGGAGAGCTACCGCGGCGGCCTGGGCAACGTGCACTTCGGGCTGGCGTATGCCTTCTTCAACCAGGAGAAGGACGACACCAAGCCCACGTGGATCGTCGGCATCGACTACGAGGCCCCCACGGGCAAGCAGCGCGACCCGAGCCTGGACAACACGGACCCGGACGGCGACCGCGGCAACGTGGGCGACCGCGTCCACAAGTACCAGCTCTACACGTCCTTCTCGCGGCGCATGGGCGTGGCGGAGCCGTACTTCAAGGCGTCCCATACCATCCCGGTGCGAGGCCCTGGCGCGTACTCGAACTGCGACCAGTCCGGCGCCACCCCGCCCAACCTGGGCGCGCCGGGCAACTGCTACCGGGACATCTGGACCCGCCAGGAGACGGGCATCAAGGCCCCGTCGCAGACGGCGCTCACCTTCGGCATGGAGCTGGTGCCCTTCCAGAACGCGACGAAGTCCCAGAAGCTCACCCTGGACCTGCGCTTGCTGGGCAACTACGTGGGCCGCGGCCGGTACTACAACGAGCTGAGCTCCGCGCTGCGCAAGCTGCTCACCTCCGAGGACTACTTCCAGGTGGGTGGCCAGGTGGGCGTCACCGCCCGCGCCGCGGAGGCCTTCACCATCCGCGCCTCCGGCAACTTCCTCTACAACACGGACCACCTGCTCACGACCGAGGCCATCGGCCAGGACCTGAACGGCGACGGCACCGTGGACACGGCCCCGGGCTCGGGCGAGCTGAACCCCACGTTCGACTGGCGCTACGACGCGGTGTCCCGCCGCTTCCGGGCCATCCAGAGCACCACCTTCCGCTTCGACCTGGGCGCGACCTTCAGTTTCTGAAGGCCCGCCCCGGAGGAAGACGAAGCAGCGGCGGGCCTCCCCCCTACCGCTGCTTCAGCCCCAGGCCCAGCCGGTACACCTCCTGGCCGGGCCACCCCGCGCGCCGGGCCAGCTCCGTGCTCAGCGGCTTGAGCTTCTCGCCGCGCGCCAGGCCCGACTCCAGCGCCCGGCGCAGCTCGTCCTCGCTCCAGCGCTGCTCGCCGGTGCGGCCCTCCACCAGCACCACCACCTCCCCCCGGGGCTCCTCGGCCGCGTAGCGCGCCGCGAGCGTGGACAGCGGCCCCCGGACGAACTCCTCGTGCAGCTTGGTCAGCTCGCGCGCCACGCACGCGCGGCGGTCGCCCCACGCCTCCTGGAGGTCCACCAGCGTCTCCGCAAGGCGGCGCGGGGACTCGTAGAGGACGCAGGTGGCGGACAGCGGGGCCACCTCGTCCAGCATGGCCCGGCGCTCCGGCCCCTTGCGCGGCAGGAAGCCCAGGAAGTGGAAGCGGCCGGTGGGCAGCCCCGACGCGCTCAGCGCGGCCACCAGCGCCGTGGGCCCGGGCACCGGCTCCACCTTCAGGCCGCGCTCCAGCGCCTCCGCCACCAGCTTCTCCCCCGGGTCGCTGATGCCGGGGCTGCCCGCGTCGGTGACGAGCGCGCAGTCCTCCCCCGCCTCGATGCGGTCCAGGATGCGCCCGGCGCGCTGCCCCTCCGCGAAGGCGGGCAGGCTCACCAGGTCCTTCCCGGCGATGCCGAAGTGCTCCAACAGGATGCGCGAGTGCCGGGTGTCCTCGCACGCGAGGAAGCCCGCGGTGCGCAGCGTCTCCAGGGCCCGGGCGGTGACGTCCCCCAGGTTCCCGATGGGCGTGGCCACGAGGTAGAGCGTTCCAGCCAAGGGACGGATTCCTTTACATGCCAGCGTCGAAGGCGGCGGGCAGGTGCTCCACCCGGGCGCGCTCGCCCTGGCCCACGACGGAGATGACGTCGAAGCGCACCATGCGCCCGTCGATGCCGTTCTGGAAGAGATAGTGCAGCGCGGCCTTCACCACCCGGCGCTGCTTGGAGAAGGACACGGTGTGCGACGGGTCTCCCCAGGCCGCGGAGGAGCGCATGCGCACCTCCACGAAGCACAGGAGCGCCCCCTGCTCCGCCACGATGTCCAGCTCGCCGTAGCGGCACGTCCAGTTGCGCGCCACCACCCGGAAGCCCTGCGACTCCAGCAGGCGCACGCCCTCCGCCTCCGCCGCGTCCCCCACGTCCCGCCGCGTTCCCATTCCCGTCCCCCGCCGCCCCACGCACCCGCTGGCGACGGCTAGACGTTAACGGTGCCGTCCGACATCTGGCCGAAGCCGGGGTGGGCGGTGACGTGCAGCACCTGCGTGAGCGTACCCAGGTGCTTGAGCATGCGGGCCACGAGGGGCAGCTTCGCCTCGTCCACGCCCGTCAGCACGTCGTCCAGGAGGAAGGGGCGCTTCACGCGGGCGCACGTCTTCTCCACCACCGTCATGCGCAGCGCCAGGTAGTAGAGGTCGATGTCCTTCGGGGGCAGCTCGCCCACGGGGATGCGCTGGTTCTGCGCGAGCAGGAACGCGTTGCCCTCGCGGTCCCACTCCACGCCCTGGTAGCGCCGGTCCGTGAGCGCGGTGAGGTACTGCACGCAGCGGTCCTTCAGGAGCGCCTGCACGCTCAGCATGTCGGACGTGAGCACGTCCGCGGCCTGCGACAGCACCAGGGGGGACGGGTCCTCCAGCGGGTCCACTGGCGCCGGCGCCTGGCCGGGGGCCGCGGCCACCTGCACCGGCGGCGCCTTCGCGAGCGCGATGGACTCCTTCAGCCGGGACAGCTCGCGCTCCACCTCGCGCAGGTCGCGCACGTAGGTGCCCTTCGCGGACAGCTCCGCGTTGAGCGCCTCCTGCTGCGCGCGCAGCTCCTGCCCGTCGCGCAGGGCGGCCTGGTAGTCGGCGGAGGCCTCGAACTCCTCCAGCTGCGTCTGCAGCTCCCCCAGCCGGATGCCGAGCAGGTCCTTCTGCTCCAGCGCGGCGGGGATCTCCGTGTAGCTCTCCAGGTTCAGCGCCTTGACGGCCATGCGCACCGGCGCGTCCTCGAGCTCGAACTCTTCGAGGATCTTCTTCTGCCGCGCGTCCTTGCGGTTGTCCTTGGAGCCCCGCTTCGTGGCCTTCTGCAGGTCGTCCACGTAGCGCAGCGCCATCAGCGCGGCCGTGCCGAAGGCGGGGATGTTGATCAGCGCCAGGTAGCGCCACATCGGCTGGGCGGCGACGATGCCCAGGCCCACGCTCAGGCCCATGAAGAGGACGCCCGCGCCCAGGCCGCCCCAGAAGAAGCGGTTCTGCGTGAGCGGCGGCACCCTCAGCGACGCGTCCTCCAGCTCCGGATCGCGGTCCGTCTCCAGCCGCGCCAGCGCCTCGTCCCGCCGCGCCACCGCCTTCGGGTAGCGCTTCACGCGCGAGAGGATGTCAATCGGCAGGCCCAGCGACTCCGGCGAGGGCGCCGCGCGCCACGCGGCCTCCGCATCCGCGATGGCGGACTTGAGCCCCTCGCCGCCCTTGAGCTTCGAGTCCGCCTCGAAGACGAGCGACGCCAGCTCGTCCACCTTGAATTGGAGCTGATCCACCTCCCGCGCGGTGACGAGCTCCTTCTCCAGCGCCTTCACCTTCGCCTCGGCGGCCGGGATGTCCTCCGCCGGCAGCACCTGGGTGGCGGCCGCCAGCGACGGCGTGGCCCCAGAGGCCTTCCCACCCGCGGCGGCCGCGGCGGCGGCCTTGGCCACGCTCTTGCGGGGCCGGCGCGACGGCAGCATCACCAGCTGGAGGCAGTACACCTGCTCGAAGGTGGTGCGCGGAGGCAGGCCCGTCTGTCCGCGCAGGTACTGGTTGATCTCCGACACGTCCGTGGACACCAGCTCCGGCTGGCTGGTGGCGGGGTTGAGCCGATGCAGCGACCCGGAACCGCCCAGCTCGCGCAGCACGCGGTAGGTCATCCCGTCCTGGCCCACGAACGTCAGCGCGGCCTTGCCCGAGCGCCCCGCCGAGCCCACCAGGCTCGCGTCCCCTCCCCGGCCATCCGCGAACAGCAGCGACAGCACCAGGTTCGCCAGGGGCAGCACGTCCGCCGTGGGCGGCTTGAGGATGACGTACCCGGTCTTCAGCGGGAAGCGCCCGGTGGGAGAGAACCCACGGACGTTCTGGATGGCGACCTCGACGAAGTGCATGGCGCGCGCAGTCTAGCCCGAACGAAAAAAGGAGCGTCCAATGAAGGACGCTCCTTCTCGCACGCGGCCGCGCGGGCCGCGAGAGGGTTTCTGAAGACCTACTAGCCCCGCGCGGCGGCGGCCTTGGCGGCGGCCTTCTCCGTGTCCACCTGCACGTCCACGCGCGAGGCCTTGCCCTTCAGCTCGCGGAGGTAGAACAGGCGCTTGCGGTTCACGTCACCGCGGGTGAGGACCTCGATCTTCTCGTAGCGCGGGCTGTGGATGGGGAAGATGCGCTCCACTCCGACGCCGAAGGACATCTTGCGCACCGTGAAGGTGGCGCGGTTGGTGCCCTTGGTCTTGCGGATGACCACGCCCTCGAAGGCCTGCACGCGCTCCTTCTCGCCTTCCTTGACCTTCCAGTGGACGCGAACGGAATCACCCGTGCGGAACGCGGTGATGTCCTTGCGCAGGAACTTGTTTTCGACGTGCTCGATGAGGCTGCGGCGCATGACGGACTCCAGAAAGCGGAACTTGACGCGTAGGACGCGTGGAAAAGAGCGGGCCGTCCTAGCAGAGTCAGCCGGGACGAACAAGCCTGCAACGAAGTGTTCCGCGAGAACACGCAGGGTTACAACGCTTCTTCGTCCCTGGCGAGCAGTTTCTGATCCGCCTTGCTGAACTCCAGCCGCGCGAACAGGTCCGGCCGCCGCTCCTGCGTGAGCTTGAGGGCCTTCCACCGGCGCCAGCGGGCGATGCGGGCGTGGTCGCCGGACTGGAGCACGGCCGGCACCTCGGCCCCCCGGAAGACGGGCGGCCGGGTGTAGTGCGGGTGCTCCAGGACGCCGTCCTCGAAGCTCTCCGACACGGAGGACGCCTCGTTGCCCAGGACGCCCGGCACCAGCCGCGCCACCGCGTCCACCACGGCCATGGCGGCCACCTCGCCGCCCGTGAGGACGAAGTCGCCCAGGGACAGCTCCCCGTCCAGGAAGGGCATCACCCGCTCGTCCACGCCCTCGTACCGGCCGCAGACGAGGATCAGCCCGGCCTCGTGCCGCGCCAGCTCGCGCGCGGTGGCCTGGGTGAAGGTCGGCCCCCGGGGGCTCATCAGGAGCGCCTTCGCCCCGGGCAGGCGGGCCCGAGCGGCTTCAATGGCGGCCACCAGCGGCTCGGGCTTCATCACCATGCCGGCGCCGCCGCCGTAGGGCGCGTCGTCGGTGACGCGGTGCCTGCCCTCGGCGTAGTCGCGCACGTCCGTGAGCGTGACGGAGAGCAGCCCCTTCTCCTGGGCCTTCCCGAGGATGCTCGCGCCCAGGTAGCCGGACACCATCCCGGGGAACAGCGTGAGCAGCTCCACGCGGTAGCTCACCCGCCGTCTCCCGAGCCCTCTGGTGAGCCCCCTGGCGACGCCTCGGGCCCCTCCGCCTCCAGGTACTCCGGGGGCCGGATGACGATGCGCCCCGCGGGCAGGTCCACCGACGGCACGAAGTCATCCGCGAAGGGCACCACCAGCTCCGGCCGGCCCTTCGCGCGGATCACCAGGTTGGGCACCTCCCCGGTGGACCAGATCTCCTCCACCGTGCCCAGGGGGGCGCCCTTCTCGTCCACGGCGTGGAGCCCCACGAGGTCGCCCTGGAAGAACTCGCCCTCCTCGGGCGGCTCCAGGTCCTCGCGGTAGACGAACACCTTCGCGCCCACCAGCGCCTCCGCGGCCGTGCGGGACTCCACACCCTCGAAGGCCACGAGGTCCTCCTTGTTGGCGGGACGGAAGGACTCCAGGGCGAACTCGCGCTCCTCACCGGAGCGCAGGCGCAGACGGACGCGCTCGACGAGGCCGAGCGTCTCCGAGGCGGGGTCGAAGCTCTTGATCGCCACCTCGCCACGCAGCCCGTGGGCACGGGCCACGTAGCCCAGCTCCAGACAGGCCTGCGCGCTCACCGCGAGGCGTCCGGAGCGGGCGGCGCCGGGGGAGAACCCGGGGCGCGCCGATCATCGAGGATCTCCAGGCGGACCTTCTGGCCCTGCTTCTGGGCGGCGGCGTTGAGCAGCGTCCGGAGGGCGTTCACGGTGCGCCCATCACGTCCGATGACCTTGCCGACGTCCTCGGGGGCGACCTTCAGCTCATAGAGCCGGCCGCCATCCGCCTCGGAGATGCGCAGGGAGACCTGGTCGGGTTGATCAACCAGGGCCTTCGCCAGATACGTGAGCAGCGGCTCCACGTCTTGTCCAGACGGGGGCGTGCTCAGGCGGTGGTCGCCGGGGCCTGCTTCTTCGCCGTCTTGATCAGGTCCGCGACCGTCTCGGAGGGCAGCGCGCCGCTCTTCAGCCAGTAGTTCAGCCGCTCCTCGTTGAACTGCACCTTCGCGGGGCTGTGGTTGGGGTCGTAGGAACCGACCTGCTCCAGGAACTTGCCATCGCGCGGGCTGCGCGAGTCGGTGGCAACCACGTGGTAGTACGGCATCTTCTTGGCGCCCGCGCGGGCAAGACGGAGGACAACGGCCATGGAACGCTCCAGCGAAATCGTGTGACTTCTACGGTAACAGTGCGGAGGGGGGCGCTCTTAGCGCCCTGCCGACTGGATTGTCAAGGAAGCTCGGGTGCTTATGTCATGTCGGTGCTTCTGCGGCCATCTCGTCGCGGTTGGCGAGCTGGCCACAGGCCCCGGCGATGTCCCGACCCCGGTTCTTCCGGATGTACGCCGCGACGTGCGCCTCGGCAAGGATGGCGCGGAACTCCTCGGCCCGCTGCTCGCCCGTCGTCTGGAAGCCCAGCCCGGGGTTCTCGTTGTAGGGGATCAGGTTCACCTTCGCGGGAATGTCGCGCAACAGCTCCCTCAGGCGGTGCGCGTCCTCGTCGGTGTCGTTGAACCCCTTGAGCAGCACGTACTCGAAGGTGATGCGGCGGCCCTGGCGCAGGGGGAACTTGCGGCAGGCGTCCAGCAGGGCCTGGATGTTCCACTTGCGGTTGACCGGCATCGTCTTGCTGCGCTGCTCGTCCGTGCTGGCGTTGAGCGAGATGGCCAGCTTGACGTCCGTCTCCTGGCCGAAGCGCTCAATCATCGGCACCAGGCCCACGGTGGAGACGGTGATGTGCCGGTGGCTGAAGTTGGGCCCCTCCTCCGACTGGAGGATGGAGAGCGCCGTCTTGAGGTTCTCGAAGTTGTGGAGCGGCTCGCCCATGCCCATGAACACCAGGTTCGTGAGCGGGCGGAGCGTCTCCAGGCCCTCGTTGGCGCGCACCTCGCGGTTCACCGCGTGCACCTGGGCGACGATCTCCCCGGGCGTGAGGTTGCGCTTGAGGCCCAGCGTGCCCGTCATGCAGAACGAGCAGGCCATGGCGCAGCCCACCTGCGTGGACACGCAGAGCGTCTTGCGGTCCTCCGCCGGCATGTAGACGGACTCGATGAAGCGCCCGTCGCGCGTCTTGAAGCGGTACTTGATGGTGCCGTCGACGCTGCGCTGCTCCAGGTCCTTCACCAGCGGGACGATCTCCGCCTTGGCCTTGAGCTTCTCGCGCAGGGCCTTGGACAGGTCCGTCATCTCGTCGAACGTCGTGGCGCCGCGCTGGTGCAGCCAGCGGTAGAGCTGCGTGGCGCGGAACGGGCGCTCGCCCAGCTGCTCGCTCAGGAACTGCGTGAGCTTCTCACGCGACAGGCTGGCCACGTCGACCAGCTTCGCGGGGGCCGGCACCGGAAGGGGCTCGGTGACTGGGAGGGCTGTGGCGATAGGCTCGGACATCGTTCAGTCGGGGCTAACGACGGGCAACGGGGCGTGCTTCCCACAAGAAGGCACGGCAAGTCAAAGGAGTGCCCGCCCCCCTCCCCGCCTACCCCTTCGAATCGTGGTGCTCGGCGACGCCGCGCTTCCAGTAGCCCGTCACCCGCATCCAGTTCTTGTTCAGCCCGCGCTCGTTCACCAGGTGCTCCCGGATGGGCTTGAGCGACGTGGCCTCGCCGGCCACGAACACGAACCCGTCCCCGGCGGGCTGGGTCCAGGCCCGGAGCGCGTCCTCCAGGTGCTTCGTCGTGCCGGCCTCCGCCGTGCCCCGGTGCAGCCAGGTGACCTCCACGTCCGCCTTGCTGATGATGGGCTGCTCCTCCGCCGCGTCCGCGACCTCGATGAAGGCGAAGGCGCGCCGGCCCGCCGGCAGCTCCTCCAGGCGCCGCGCGATGGCCGGCAGCGCGCTCTGGTCCCCCGCGAGCAGGTACCAGTCGAAGTCGTCCGCCACGTCGTGCGTGCTGCGCGGACCGCCAATGCCCATGAAGTCGCCGGGCTTCGCCTGCGCGGCCCAGAGCGACGCGGGGCCCTCGCCGTGCAGCACGAAGTCGATGTCCAGCTCGTTCGCCTTCGGGTCGAAGCGGCGCGGCGTGTAGTCGCGCGACGCGGGCTTCGCGAGCCCCTCCGGCATGGACAGGCCGTTGGGCCCCACCACCGGCATGTTCGGCTTCTTCACGCCGGGCTCCGCGAAGAAGCACTTCACGTGGTCATCCGCGCCGGGGGACGAGAAGCCCTCCAGCTCCGGGCCGCCCAGCGTCACCCGCACCATGTGCGGCGACAGCCGCGTCACGCGCAGGACCTCCAGCAACCGCAGCTTCACCGGGAACGGCCCACGACGGGCCACGCGCTCTGAATCGCCGCTCATGCGTGCTTCCTTTACGATTGTGATTTGCATTATCGCTAGCAAGGAGCGCCGGGGAGGGCAACCGGATACGGCCGGCCCCGCGAGCGTGCGGAAGAAAGACGACGGCCCGGGTCCGCGCCGCGTGGGGCGTGGACACCGGGCCGCTGTCACCTCACCCGCGCGAAGACGGGTGTGGGGCTGCTCAGGACTTCTGGATCTCGGTCTCGCGGAAGAAGTACGCGACCTCGTTCTTCGCGTTCTCCAGGCTGTCCGAGCCGTGGACCGTGTTCGCGTCGATGCTCTGGGCGAAGTCCGCGCGGATGGTGCCCTTGTCGGCCTTCTTCGGGTCCGTGGCGCCCATCAGGTCGCGGTTGGCGAGGACGGCGTTCTCACCCTCCAGCACCATCAGGACCACCGGGCCGGAGATCATGAAGGACACCAGGTCCTTGAAGAACGGACGGGCCTTGTGGACGGCGTAGAAGCCCTCCGCCTCCGCCTGCGACAGCTGCTGCATGCGGATGGCGACGGGCTTCAGGCCCTTCTTCTCGAAGCGGGAGATGATCTCGCCGACGTGGTTGTTCTTCACACCGTCCGGCTTGATGATGGAAAGCGTACGCTCGATGGCCATGGTTTGGCTCCTCGTGTGTGTGTCGCGGGGATGAATGCTCAGCGGTTCGACTTAGCGCTTCGGGGGGCCGCGCTTGACGGCCTCCTGCAGCGTGGTGCCCAGCTCGGCGGGGCTCGCGGCCATCAGGATGCCCGCGGCCTCCATCGCCTTGATCTTCTCCGTGGCCGTGCCCTTGCCGCCGGAGATGATGGCGCCCGCGTGGCCCATGCGCTTGCCCGGGGGCGCGGACTGACCAGCGATGAAGCCGGCGATGGGCTTGGTGAACTCGCGCTTGACGTACTCGGCGCCCTCCTCCTCCGCGCTGCCGCCGATCTCGCCGATCATGACGACGGCGTCCGTCTCCGGGTCGGCCTGGAAGAGCTTCAGCACGTCCACGAAGTTGGTGCCGTTGACCGGGTCACCGCCGATGCCCACCGCGGTGGACTGGCCCAGGCCCAGCTGGGTGAGCTGGTGCACGGCCTCGTAGGTCAGCGTGCCGGAGCGGGACACCACGCCGATGCGGCCCGGCTTGTGGATGTGGCCCGGCATGATGCCGATCTTGCACTTGGCGCCAGGGGTGATGACGCCCGGGCAGTTCGGCCCGATGAGGCGCACGCCCGGCTTGCCCTGCAGGTAGCGCTTGGCGCGCACCATGTCGTTGACCGGGATGCCCTCGGTGATGGTGATGATGAGGGAGATGCCCGCGTCCGCCGCCTCCATGATGGAGTCGGCGGCGAAGGGCGGCGGCACGAAGATGACGGACGTGTTCGCGCCCGCCTGCTTCACGGCGTCGGCCACCGTGTTGAACACGGGAACCTTGCCCTCGAAGGTGGTGCCGCCCTTGCCCGGCGTGACACCGCCCACAATCTTCGTCCCGTACTCCAGCATCTGCTTGGCGTGGAACGAGCCCGCCGAGCCGGTGATGCCCTGGACGAGGACCTTCGTGTTCTCGTTGACGAGGATGCTCATGGCGTTCTTTCAGGAAAGAGGGAGCGAAGGCCCTACTTGATGGCCGCCACGGCCTTCTCGGCCGCCTGGCGCAGGTTGTCCGCGGGGGTGATGGCGAGGCCCGAGTTGCGGAGCAGCTCCTTGCCCTGCTCCACGTTGGTGCCTTCCAGGCGCACGACGAGCGGGATCTTCAGCTGCACTTCCTTCGCCGCCGCGATGATGCCTTCCGCGATGACGTCACACTTCATGATGCCGCCGAAGATGTTGACGAGCACCGCCTTGACCTGCGGATCCGCGAGGATGAGCTTGAAGGCCGCCGTCACCTTCTCCTTGCTCGCGCCGCCGCCCACGTCCAGGAAGTTGGCCGGGCTGCCGCCCACCAGCTTGATGGTGTCCATGGTGGCCATGGCCAGGCCCGCGCCGTTCACCATGCAGCCGATGTTGCCGTCCAGCGCGATGTAGGCCAGGTCGTGCTCCTTGGCCTGCGTCTCGCGGGGCTCCTCCTCCGCCAGGTCGCGGTACTCCAGCAGGTCCTTGTGCCGGTAGAGCGCGTTCTCGTCGAAGTTCACCTTCGCGTCGAGCGCCACCACGCCGCCGCTCTTGCGGATGACCAGCGGGTTGATCTCCACGAGGGACGCGTCCGTCTCCACGTACATCTTGTAGAGCGCGCTGCAGAACTGGACGAACTTGTTCACAGTGGGGCCCGACAGGCCCAGCCCGAAGGCCAGCTCGCGGCCCTGGAAGTCCGCGAAGCCCACCGCGGGGTCCACGGAGGCGCGGAGGATCTTCTCCGGGTGCTTCTCCGCCACTTCTTCAATCTCCACGCCGCCCTCGGTGGACGCCATGAAGGTGATGCGGCTGGTGGCGCGGTCGAGCGTCACGCCCAGGTACAGCTCCTGGCCGATGTCCAGCCCCTCTTCGATGTAGACCTTGTTGACCTTCTGCCCTTCCGGGCCGGTCTGGATGGTCTTGAGCATCATGCCCAGCATCTGCTGGGTGAGCTCCTTGGCCTCCGCGGGGCTCTTGGCCAGCTTCACGCCGCCGCCCTTGCCGCGGCCACCCGCGTGGATCTGCGCCTTCACGACGACGACGGGCGTGGCGAGCTCCTTCGCCGCGGCCTCCGCCTCGTTGGGAGAGAGCGCGAGGATGCCGCGCGGCGTGGGCACGCCATACTTCCGGAAGAGTTCCTTGCCCTGGTACTCGTGGATCTTCATCGAATCTCCGGGTGGGACGAGGGGAGACGAGGACAGCCCCTACACGGGGCGTCAACGCGGGCCCTCATTGCGCAGAAAACGACGGATGGCAAGGCCGTTTGGCCCCCAGCGTCGCGACGGGACACAGGCTCCGCCCCCCAGCGATAACACCCGGTGTCCGGGCGAATGAGGCGGCCTTCACCCTCACGGCCGCGGCCCCGCCCGGCGCCCGTCCAGCAGGGGCGCAAGCACGGGGCCGCGAGGAAGCCAGGACGGCGTTCGGAGAGGGCTAGCCCGGACCGGCGGAGGCCTTCTGCTCCTCTTCCTTGAAGAAGATGTCCTTGATGATCAGCTTGCTCACCTCGCGGTTCATCACCGCGATGGAGGTCGTGAGGGGGATCTCCTTCGGGCAGACCTTCACGCAGTTCTGCGCCTTGCCGCAGTCCTGGATGCCGCCGGGGCCCATGAGGGCGCGCGTGCGCTCCTCCGCGTTCAGCTTGCCCGTGGGGTGCATGTTGAACAGGCGGGCCTGGCTGATGGGCGCCGCGCCCATGAACTCGTTGTCCAGCGTCACCTGGGGGCACGCCTCCAGGCAGCTGCCGCAGGTGATGCACGTGGACAGCACGTACATCACGGACTGGTCCTTCTGCGACTGGCGCGGGCCGGGGCCCAGGTTGTACGTGCCGTCGACGGGGATCCACCCCTTCACGCGCTTGAGCGACTCGAACATGCGGTCGCGGTCCACGGTGAGGTCGCGCACCACCGGGAACTTCTTCATCGGCTCCAGGGTGATGGGCTGCTGGAGCTTGTCCACCAGGGCGGAGCACGCCATGCGCACCCGGCCGTTGATGTTCATGGCGCAGCTGCCGCACACCTCCTCGAGGCACGCGGAGTCCCACACCACGGGGGCCACCTTCTTGCCCTCCACGGTGACGGGGTTGCGCTGGATCTCCATCAGACAGGAGATGACGTTGGCGCCCTTCGTATAGGGGACCTTGAACTCCTCGAAGTGTCCGGGCTTGTTCGGATCATCCTGCCGCCAGATGCGAAAGGAGATGGTCTTCGAGCTGACGGCGCTGGCCTGTGCGGTGTCCATGGT
>JAFADT010000073.1 GCA_023424585.1 Pseudomonadota bacterium | reverse complement strand
GCCTGCCCCTGGGCCTGCCCTTCTGCGGCGCGGCGCCGGACCAGGGCGCCTTCGAGTCAGGCTGCCCCTGACCCCCGGGGTTGTGTAGACTCCGGGCCCCCTCGCTCCGGAGTCCTGCGCCCCGTGTCGGCCCCGTCGGAACCCGCCTTCGGCATCGTCCTGGTCCCCCCGGGGTCGGTCGCAAGAGAACCCCTGAACGCCGCCGCCGAGCGCGCGGGCCTGCGCGTGGTGGAGGACCCGGACGACGCCGCGCTGGCGCTGGTGGACCTCACCGCCCCTGGCTGCGGCCCCGCGGTGGTGGAGCTGCTCACCTCCCTCAACGGGCCGCACCTCACGCTCATCGCCGTGGTGTCCCCGGATCCACGCGGCTTCGCCGCCGTGGACACGCTGCGCCCCGCGGACATCGTCACCCACCAGGGGCTGCCGTACGAGCTCACCTGGCGCCTCCAGCGCGCCGCGGAGCGCCACCGCGAGCGCGAGGAGCAGGCCCGCAGCCAGACGGACCTGGCGCTGCTCCTGGAGCTCACCGCCGACTACGCGGAGAGCTCCGACGTGGAGGCGCTCCTGCACGGGGTGACGCGGCGCCTCGCGGAGCAGCTGGACATCGCGCGCGCCACGCTGGTGATGGTGGGCGGCGGCGTGGACGAGGGCGTCATCGTCGCCGCCAGCGATGACCCGGGCATGAAGGACCTGCGCATCGACCTGGCGCGCTACCCTGAGATCCGCGAGGTGGTCCGCACCGGCAAGCCCGTGGTGATGCAGGAGGCCGCCACGCACCCGCTGCTGGGCGACACGGAGCGCCGGGCCGTGGCCGCGCGAGGCATCCACGCCATCGCCGCGCTGCCCCTGCCCATCCGCGGCCAGGTGCGCGGCGTGCTGCTCCTGCGCGCGGCCGGGCGCAGGCGGGCCTTCAGCGCGCGGGAGATCGACTTCCTCACCACGGTGGCCCACGCCACGGCGGTGGCGCTGCGGAGCGCGTCGGTGCTCCAGTCCGTGCAGACGGCGCGGCTCGCGGCGGAGGAGAAGGCCGCCTCGTTCAAGCCCTACCAGCTCTTCTTCGCCCACGTGAGCGAGGGCGTGGCCATCCTCGACGACGAGGCCGCCGTGCTGTCGCTCAACCCCGCCGGCGCGCAGATGCTGGACACGACCGCCAGCGAGGCCCGGGGCAAGCACCTCAACCAAATCACCCAGCCGGTGGACGACGGCGTCCTGATGGAGCTGGTGACGTCCGCGTCGCGCGGGGAGGCGCGCATGGGCGTGGACGTGGTGGTGCGCACGCCCGCCGGGCGGTGCCTCACGCTGTCCATGTCCGCGGCGCCGCTGCGCGACGAGGACGCGGCCACCATCCTGTCCTTCCGCGACGTGACGCACGCGCGCAAGCTGGAGGACGAGCTGCGCAACACGAAGGACTTCCTGGAGCGGCTCATCGACTCGTCGGTGGACGCCATCATCGCCGCCGACCTGAAGGGCCGCATCATCCTCTTCAACAAGGGCGCGGAGGCCATGTGCGGCTACACCGCGCAGGAGGCCCAGGAGAAGCTCACCGCGCACCTGCTCTACCCGCCCGGCGTCGCCCAGCGCATCATGGCCCAGCTGCGCGGGCCGGACATGGGCGGCAAGGGCCGGCTGTCGCTCACCCGCCAGGAGCTGATGCACCGCTCCGGCGAGCGCGTGCCCGTGAACATGACGGCCTCCATCGTCTACGAGGGCGGCCGCGAGTCCTTCACCGTGGGCATCTTCACGGACCTGCGCGACCGCGTGCAGCTGGAGCGCAAGCTGTCCGACGTGGAGACCCGGCTGGAGGAGAGCGAGAAGAACGCCGTCATCGTCGCGCTCGCCGGCACCGCCGCCCACGAGCTCAACCAGCCCCTCACCTCCGTGATGGGCTACGCGGAGCTGCTCAAGCGCAAGCTCAAGGAGGAGGACTTCGCCTGGAGGCCGGTGGACATCATCTACCGCGAGGCGGAGCGCATGGCGGAGATCGTCCGGAAGATCGGGAAGATCACCCGCTACGAGACGAAGTCGTACGTGGGGGCGCAGCAGATCCTCGACCTGGACAAGGCCAGCTCCCATGAAGAGTGAGGTCCGCGCCGTGCGCCCGTCCGGAAATCTGGCCCCCGACGCCTTCCAGGCCTTCTTCGACGCGCTCGACGAGCCCGCCGCCGTCTGCGACGCGTCCCTGCGCATCGCGGTCGTGAACCCCGCCATGCGCCGCTTCTGCGCCGAGCACGACGTCGGCGTGGACGTGGTGGCGGAGGCCCTGGCCAACGCCGTCGCGCCGGAGGACGGGCAGTCCCACGAGGTCGACCTCGTGCTCCAGAGCGGCACCTCGCTGGTGCTCACCCTGTCGCGCCGCGCGGACACCGTGGCGGTGCGCGCCCGCGTGGACACGGAGGTCATCAGCGGCCGGCTGGTGGTGGCCGAGCGGGCCCTGCTGGAGCAGGCGCGCACCGAGGGCGTGCTCCTGGACCTGGGCCGCAGCGTGGCGGAGGCCGGCGGCGAGGAGGAGCTGGTGGCCGCGGTGGCGCGCGGCGTGAAAGAGCTCTTCCCCGGCCGCGCCTTCTGCATCCGCATCGTGGACGCGCGCACCGGCGGCCTCACGTCCCTCTACGCCGAGGGGCGCCTCAAGGAGGGCGCGCACGAGCCGCTGGTCCTCTTCCAGCGCTCCGTGGAGAAGACCAACCTCACGCTGACGGCGCTGCCGCCGGGCCGGGTGACCATCTCCGAAGAGGTGCCGCTGCTCTTCCACGGCAGCACCCGCGCCGTGAGCGCGCCCCTGGTGGCGAGCGGCCAGCTCTTCGGCGCCATCAACATGGAGTACCCGGAGGGCCTGGACGCGGACCCCGCGCACGACGAGCGCGTGCTGCTCCAGCTGGCCAACCAGGTCGCCGTGGCGGTGAAGAACGCGAAGCTCATCGACGAGCTCACGTTCGTGCGCAAGTACCTGGAGGAGCTGCTGGAGAAGGCCAACGCCCTCATCCTGGTGGTGAACCGGGACAAGCAGGTGGTGGTCTTCAACCAGGCCCTCAGCGCGCTCACCGGCCTCTCCAAGGAGCAGGTGCTGGGGCGGGACCTGTCCTCGCTGGTGCCGGACAGCGAGCACCTGCGCATGGCGCCCGTGCTGGCCGCGGCCATGCGCGGCGAGTCCGTGAACAGCTTCGAGACCCGCCTCCTCACCCGCGACGGCGGCGAGGTGCGCGTGTCCTTCGCCACGTCCTCCATGCTCACCCAGCCCGGCGAGGTGGAGGGCGTCATCGCCATTGGCCAGGACGTCACGGTGGTGAAGGAGCTGGAGAAGCGCATCATCCACGCGGAGAAGCTGGCCTCCATCGGGCAGCTCGCCGCCAGCGTGGTGCACGAAATCAACAACCCCATGACGGCGGTGGCCACCTACGCGGACGCGCTCCTGCAGCGCTCGCGGATGACGCCGGGCGCGAACCCCGCGGACCAGGAGAAGCTGAAGAAGATACTGGAGAGCAGCCACCGCATCCTGCGCTTCACCCGCGACCTGGTGAGCTACGCGCGGCCCGCGCAGGACCGGCCGGAGCGCGTGTCGCTCAACGCCGTCGTGGACATGGCGGTGGGCTTCTGCGAGCACGTCGTGTCCCAGGCCCGCGTCAGCGTGCAGCGCGACTACGCCAGCGACGTGCCGCCCCTGGCCGCCGTGCGCGCCAACCTGGTGCAGGTGTTCGTCAACCTCATCACCAACGCGTGCCACGCCATGCCGCCCGGCGGGCAGGTGTACCTGACCACCGCGCAGGAGGGGACGGAGGCGGTGGTGCGCGTGCGCGACACCGGCACCGGCATCGAGGCGCGCAACCTGTCGCGCATCTTCGAGCCCTTCTTCACCACCAAGCCGGAAGGGCGCGGCACCGGCCTGGGCCTGTCCATCTGCCAGGGCATCGTGGAGAACCACGGCGGGCGCCTCACCGTGGAGAGCACGATGGGGCAGGGCACCACCTTCACGGTGCGGCTGCCCCTGGCCACGGACTGACGCGCGCGGCGCGGGGCGGCGCCCTCAGCCCTCGCCGCCCTCGTCGTCCAGCTCGCGCCGGAACTCGTCGTTCGTGAGCAGGCCCTTGCGCGCCATGATGCGCATCAGCGCCCAGAAGCGGCGCTCCAGCTCCTCCAGCCGGTCCGGCTCCTCGCGCGCCTGGCCGAAGAGGTAGTCCAGGTCGTCCAGCACGCCGCCCCCGCCGGAGGGCGCCCGCGCCTTGCCCTTGTCCCCCGCGCCGCCGCGCTTGCGCTTCGCCTGCTCCTCGCGCTCGCGGATGAGGTCCGCCAGCGAGGTGCGCTGGGTCTTCTCCGCCGCGGGCAGCTCCTCGCCGACGATGACCTCCTCGTCGTCCTCCTCCTCCACCGGCCGCGCGGGCGCCGGCGCCGCTCTCGCGGGCGGCCGCGCCGGGGCGGGGCGGGGGCCCGTGGCCACGGGGACCTTGTGGTAGTAGCGCAGGATGGCGCCGCGCACCGCGGACAGCGCCGTCACCCGGCCGCTGACCTTCAGGCCGCTGGTGAACTCGATCTCCTCGATGGCGGTGATGTTCAGCGGGTCCGCCATGGCCACCACCAGCTGCCGCTTGCCGCCCACGTTCTCCAGCGCGTAGGGGAACAGGTCGTGCTGCTCGCAGAAGCGCGCGCGCAGCAGGTGCACCGCCGCCCAGTCCGGGGTGATCGCCGCCAGGTCCACCTGCGGCATCCCCAGCGCCTCGCTGAGCGCCTGGGCCAGCGTGGCCTCCGTGATGGCGCCCTGCCCGATGAGCGTCACCCCCAGCCGCAGCCGCGTCTGTCGCTGCGCCGCGAGCCCCGCCTCCAGCTGCTCGGGGGTGATCGCCCCGCGCTCCACCAGCAGCTCGCCAATTCGCTTCCTGGCCATGGTTTTCCCGCCTAACACGTGACTCCAAGGGGCCCAAATCGCTGGCACGCCCGTTGCGCAGGCCGCGAAAAAGGGCCTGTCCTGTGCCCTGTGGAGCGACTTGGCAAGCCGCGCGCCAACGCAAAATTCCTGTGAGATTTCAGTAACTAACGCTGAGGGTGCCTGCCTTGACACGCCTGGGAGCGGTTCCTAGACTCGGCGCCACCGTGATCCAAAATTCCTGCCGCTGACCTGGGTGGATGTCCACCCGGCCGGTCGCAGTGCGGAACGGCTCGCAAGCGTGTGCCGCGCCGCTCATCTGGAGGCTTTCCGTGATGAACCTGGGGTTCGTAGCCAATCTGTCCGTCCTCGCCAACGCCGGCGGAAGCAATGAGACCTTCCTGCAGGAGCTGGGGCGCCGCTGGGAGTCCGGTCAGGCCGGTATGTACCCCATCGCGGTCTGTCTGGTGGTGGCGCTGTCCATCATCATCGAGCGCAGCATCGTCCTGTTCGGCAAGGCCTCCATCAACAAGGAAGGCTTCCTGCGCGGGCTGAAGAAGCACATCTACGCGGGCGACCTGGACAAGGCCATCAACTATGTGGCCGGCCAGAAGAACACGCCGCTGACCAACGTCATCAAGGCCGGCCTGATGAACGTGCCGAAGGGCCAGGAGGAGGTCCAGGCGGCGCTCGACGAGGCCAGCCTGCGTGAGACGCCGCGCCTGGAGGCGCGCACGGGCTACCTGGCGATGCTCGGCAACGCGGCGATGCTCGCGGGCCTCCTGGGGACGGTGAACGGCCTCATCACCTGCTTCGAGGCGGTGGCGAACGTGAACCCGGCCGACAAGGCGACCATCCTGGCGAACGGCATCTCGGAAGCCATGAACTGCACGGGCTTCGGTCTGCTCACGGCCATCCCGGCGCTCATCGCCTTCTCCGTGCTGATGGGCCGCACCCAGAACCTCATCAACGACATCAACGAGACCAGCGTCTCCGTGCTGAACCTCATCGTGGCCAACCGCGACAAGTTCAAGAACCTGAACATCCCGGCCTCCGCCCACGCCGAGGAGTAGCCCTCCTCGACGCGGTCGTTGGGGGTCGTGGAACCGGCGGTGCTGGCGCGTTGTCTGGAGGCTCCGAGGCATCGGGAGCACCAAGCGGCGCGTCAGCCTTCGCAGTCTTCTTGAAACGTCGTTCGTGCGCGAAGAGCGCGGTAGGGCAGGGAGGTAGTCGCCATGGCCGGCGGAATGGACCTGGGCACCGGCGGAAAGGGTGGCAAGAAGCCGCTCGACACCGCCATCAACATGGTGCCCTTCATCGACCTGATGGCAGTGACCATCAGCTTCCTCATCATGACGGCGGTCTGGACCCAGATTGGCCGTCTCCAGGTGTCGCAGGCCGGCGGGGCCTCCACGGACGAGCAGCAGGAGGAGGAGAAGACCAAGACGGTCCAGCTCACCCTCCTGGTGTCCGCCACGGAGATGCGCCTCACCGCCGACCAGAGCGCCTTCGACCCCATTCCCCTCACCCGGGATGACAAGGGCCGGCCGGACCTGACCAAGCTGGTGGCGCGCTTCAAGGAGTTGAAGGCGCAGCTGCCGGACCAGTCCGCCATCACCCTTCAGACCGAGGACGCGGTCCGTTACGAGGACCTGGTCCGCATCATCGACGAGTGCATCGGCTCCGGGCTGCCCCAGGTGTCGGTCTCCGCGGCGATGGGCTAACAGGAGTCAGCGAACGCCATGGGCATCAAGGTTCCCGGTAAGCGGTACGGCAAGCGGCTGGAGCACTCCAAGGTCTTCGGCCACGGCGGTCACGGCAAGAAGAACGGCAACGCGGACCTGCTCATCACCCCGCTCGTCGACATGTTCGTCATCATCGTGCTCTTCCTCATCGCGAACTTCTCCGCGACGGGCGAGGTGCTGATGATGACCAAGGACATCGTCCTTCCCGAAGCGGTCAACGTGAAGGAAGTGGAGATGCACCCGGTGGTGATGGTGTCCAACGACCAGGTCAGCGTGTCGGGCACCATCGTGGGCCGGGTGGAGGACCTCACCAAGGACGAGTACCTCAACATCCCCGCGCTGGAGGAGAAGCTGCGGGACATGAAGAAGCAGTTCGAGGACCTGCACTCCATGGCCGGCGGTGGCGAGGCCTTCAAGGGCGACGTGAACATCCAGGCCAACAAGGACGTCCAGTTCAAGGTCATCAAGCGGGTGATGTTCAGCTGCGCCACGGCCGGCTACAACAACATCAACTTCGCCGTCATCCAGGCCGGTGGCGCCGCGGCCGGTGAGAAGACCGCCGCCGCCACTCCGTAACAACCGCTTCGCGGCGGACCCCGGCTGGTTCCGGGGTCCGCGCGCTACAAGAGACGCCCTGACCCCGCATGGGTCGGGGCGTTCGCGTTTTTTCAAGGAAGGGACTTCCGCCGTCATGCGCCTGCGCGCCGTGCTCTTCGACCTGGATGGGACGCTGGTGGACTCGCTGGGGGACATCGCCACGGCGATGAACCACGCGCTCGCGCGGCACGGCCTGCCGCCGCACCCGGAGGCCGCGTACCTGCGCTTCGTGGGGGAGGGCGTGGCGAAGCTGGCGGAGCGGGCCACGGGCGGCGCGCCCCCCGAGCTCCAGGGGCAGGTGCTGGCCACCTACCACGCCTATTACGAAGACCACCTGTTCGACCGGACGCGCGCCTACCCGGGCGTGGAGGACGCGCTCGTGGAGCTGGCGGCGGACGGCGTGCGCCTGGGCGTGCTCAGCAACAAGTCCGACGACTTCGTGAAGCGGCTGGCGGCGCGGCTCCTGCCCCGGGTGACGTTCACGGCGGTGTACGGCGAGCGGCCGGGCATCCCGCGCAAGCCGGACCCCACCGCGGCGCTGGCCCTGGCGGCGGAGCTGGGCGTGGCGCTGGACGCGTGCGGCTTCGTGGGGGACACCTCCGTGGACATGGACACGGCGAGGGCCGCGGGCATGTACGGCGTGGGCGTCACCTGGGGCTTCCGCACGGCGGAGGAGCTGCACGCGCACGGGGCGCGCGCGGTGGTGTCCTCGGCGGGCGAGCTCCTGGCCGCGCTCCGGAGCGCGGGCGCCTGAAAAGCAGCAGGGGCGCCTCCCCTCCCTGGAGAGGCCGGCCCCTGGGGCTTCGGGCGCGCGGTGGCTCAGGCCGCGACGGCGAGCTTCGGCTTGGCGGCTTCCGCGACGGGGGCCACGGCGGGCGGGCGGCCCAGCAGCTTGAGCATCCGGTAGTGCGACGCCACGGCGCTCCGGAAGGTCTCCGCCTCCAGGTAGGGCAGGCCGTGCTCGTGGGCGGTGGCCTTCACGATCTCGCTCAGGGCCGGGTAGTGGATGCTGCACACCTTGGGGAACAGGTGGTGCTCCACCTGGAAGTTGAGGCCGCCCACGTACCAGCTCAGCAGGCGGTTCTTGCGGGCGAAGTTCGCGGTGGTGCGCAGCTGGTGCACCATCCACGCGTCCTCCACCTTGCCGTCCGTGTCCGGCACGGGGAACTCCGCGTCCTCCACCACGTGGGCCAGCTGGAAGACGATGCCCAGGATGAAGCCGGCCGTCAGGTGCATGGCCAGCTGCCCCAGCACGAACTGCCACCAGGTGACATCCAGCACCAGCCACGGAATCACCAGCGTCCAGCCGTAGTACACGGCCTTCATCACCAGCAGGCGGGCCCACTCCGAGCGCGCGTGCTTCTTGCCCTTGTAGGGGCCCAGGTCCTTCTGGAGGAAGTACTTGTAGTCCTTGGCGAACACCCAGAAGACCGTGGTCAGCGAGTACGCCGCGAAGGCGTACAGGTGCTGGAAGCGGTGGTACCCCTTCCACTCGCTGTACGGCGACAGCCGCAGCTGCGGGCTCACCGTCAGGTCCTCGTCCATGCCCTGGATGTTGGTGTACGTGTGGTGCAGGACGTTGTGGGTGATGCGCCACATGTAGCTGTTCGCGCCAATCAGGTCGAACGCGAAGCCCACCACCGTGTTCACCCGGGCGTCGTCGCTGTAGGAGCCGTGCACGCCGTCATGGCCGATGCAGAAGCCGATGCCCGCGATGGCCACGCCCATCAGCACCGCCAGACCCAGCATGCCCCAGGCGCCGAAGCGCCCGCTCAGCAGCAGCCCGTAGACCCCGGCCGTGAAGCCCATGATGGCCAGTGCCTTCACGTACATGGCCTTGTTGGCCCGCTGCGAGAGGTTCCGGGTCTCGAAGTACTCGGAGACGCGTCGCTTCAAGTCCTCCGCGAAGGAGGCATCGCGCTGGCCAAAGGTCACACGGGTCGGGTTTGTCACTGGGATGGACGCCTCACGGGAGGGGGACGGCGGAGGTGGAACGGGACAGGCGGAGCCCACGATAGGACACGTCCAGGCGGAAGTGTTCAGGGCCGGAAACTATTCCAGAACACCGCCGCCCCCGAAATCTGTTACCTCCTGGCTGCCTGGAGCGTCAGCCAGCGTGAAATGCTCCGCCCCGAGAAGGCGTTTCACCGCAAGATCGAGGTTGTTACCTTCGACGGCGTGAGGAAGGGCGGGAGTGGTTCCCGCCTCGACTTCATGCCTGTTCAGGGCTAAGGCGCGGTCTTCGCCCCAAAGTCACGGGGCGGGCAGCCGGGCGCTCTCGCCGGGTTGTCTGTGGGACAAGGAAGCAGATCATGGCAAGTGGTACGGTGAAGTGGTTCAATGATGCGAAGGGCTTCGGGTTCATCACGCAGGACAGCGGAGGCCCGGACGTCTTCTGCCACCACACGGCGATCCAGACCGATGGGTTCCGCACCCTGGCCGAGGGCCAGAAGGTCGAATTCGACGTGAAGAAGGGCCCCAAGGGCCTGCAGGCGGAGAACGTCCGCCCGGTCGGCTGAGCCCGACGGGCTCGGCTGCTCTTCATGCATCCAGGAGGTCCGGCCCTTCCGGGGTCGGGCCTCTTTTTCGCAGAAACGTTTCCCCCGGAGGTTCCATGCAGGGAAGGTCCACCAAGCGGCAGAAGGAACTGGCGCGCGCGCAGAAGCAGCGGGAGAAGGACGCCAGGAAGGCCGAGCGCAAGAACGAGAAGGATAACCGCCCGACCCGGCTGCCGGGCGAAGAGGATCCCGACATCGCCGGCATCGTCCCGGGCCCGCAGCCGCTGCCCGAGGAATTCAACACCTGAGGCGGCTTGAAATGACACCGCCCCGGCCCATGCGGGCACCGGGGCGGCGGTGGGCGAGGGGCCTCGGCGGCCCCTTTTTCATGTCCGTGCTTCCAGGCCCGGGGCCGCGGGACTAGCCCATGCCGTATCTCAGGCGCTCCTTGTCCTCCGCGCGGTTGTAGGCGGTGGCCGCGGCGATGATGTGGCACACCCAGCCGAGGAGGCCGCCGGTGCCCAGCCAGAAGCCGGGCGTGATGATGAGCCAGAAGACGCCGCGCAGGATGTCACCGTTGTAGATCTGCCCCACGCCGGGGATGAAGAACGACAGCAGCGCAGCAAGACCGGGACGCGACATGGATTCGTTCCTCCTTGCCCCGCTCTACGGTCCCGGAGGGCGTCCATTGCATCCCCTGCCGGACAGCGCCTGCCTGCCTGCCGCGCCTGCCGGCGGATGGGGTGCAAGGCCCTGCCGTCCCCGCTAGCATGACGCATGTTCCTCCGGCCCTGGTGTCACGGCCCGGCAGGACGGGGGGAGTCATCATCCAAGGTCGTCCTCAGGCCCGTGTGGCGGCGTTCCCGGTCCGGGGCCTCGTGGAGGTCCTCGCGCTGGCGGGGGTGTACCTGCTGGCCGCGCGGGTGGCGCTGTCGCTGGCCGCGGAGAAGAGCCACATCTGTCCCGTCTGGCTGCCGTCGGGCGTGGCCCTGGGCGGGCTGCTGCTCCTGGGCGTGTCGCGCTGGCCCGCGGTGGCGCTGGGCGCGGGCGCGGTGGCGTACGCCATGGACGTCACGCCGGGCGTGGGGCTGTCCGTCGTGCTGGGC
>JAFADT010000908.1 GCA_023424585.1 Pseudomonadota bacterium | reverse complement strand
CCGCGATGCCGTCCCCCGCGGAGGTCGCCGCGGTCGTCACCGACGCCGCCGTGCGGGAGCACCCCTGCCCCGTGGACGCGGAGGAGGACGACGACGAGGCCACCGCGGCCACCGATGACGAGGGCGTGAGCGAGGAGGGCGAGATGCAGGCGCCGCTCGCGCCCGCCGCGCCCGCGGGGCCGCTCTACACCGCGGACCTGTCCGACGAGGCGCTCACCGAGGCGTGGAAGAAGGACCCGGCCACGCTGGGCTCCATGTCCATTGGCTTCGTGGAGAGCGGGCGGCAGATCAACAGCGTGCGCGTGCCGGATGACAAGGATTGGCTCGTGGTGTCGCCGGACATCGCCTACGGCACGCAGGAGACGGTGGACTATGTGGTCGCCGCCATCCGCGCCGTGCGCGCGCAGTACCCGAACGTGCCCCCGCTGCGCGTCAACCGCCTGTCCACCAAGGACGGCGGCTACCTGCGCCCGCACAAGAGCCACCAGAACGGCCGCGACGTGGACCTGGGCTTCTACTACCCGACCGCGGAGCCGGTGCGGGAGCGCGAGCGGGAGCGCTACATCGACGTGGCCATGAACTGGGCGCTGATCCGCTCGCTGGTGGTGAACACCGACGTGCAGATGATCCTCGTGGACAAGCGCGTGCAGAAGGTCCTGTACGACTACGCGCTGTCCATTGGCGAGGACAAGGCGTGGCTGGACTCGCTGTTCAACGCGGGCTTCAACTCGCTCATCAAGCACGCGCGCCGGCACCGCGACCACTTCCACGTGCGCTTCTTCAACGGCCGCGCGCAGGAGCTGGGCCGCCGGGTGGCGCCGCTCCTGGCGCTCCAGCCGGACCAGAACCTCATGATGTACAAGGTGCGCAACGGGGACACGCTGGGTGCGATTGCGCTGCGTCACAACTCCAGCGTGGTGGCCATCAAGAAGGCCAACCGGATGCGCAACACGTTCCTGAGCATTGGCCGGCGGCTGGTGATCCCGCTGAAGGGGCCGTGCACGCACTGCCCCATCCCCCCGCCGGTGCAGCTGCCCCCGCGCCGGCTGCCGCCCCAGGCGCAGGCCCCCGCTTTGGTGAACACGGCGCCCGCGGCTTCGGGCAAGCTGTCCAACCCGTGCACTCCCGCCGCGCCGGCACCGACGCCGGTGGCCGTTCCCACGGGTGTTCCGTCCGGTCTGTCGACCGGCCGCTGAAAGGCTTCAGGTTCCATGGCAACTCCGCACATCTCCGCGTCCCCCGGTGACTTCGCTGAAGTGGTCCTCATGCCGGGAGACCCGCTCCGGGCGCGCTACATCTCCGAGCGCTTCCTGGAGAACGCGCGCGCCGTCACCTCGGTGCGCAACATGCTGGGCTACACCGGCACCTTCCGCGGCAAGCGGCTGTCGGTGATGGGGCACGGCATGGGCGTGCCCTCCATCTCCATCTACGCGACGGAGCTGGTGAAGACCTATGGCGCGAAGGTGCTCATCCGCGTGGGGAGCTGCGGCGCGCTGCGCCCGGACGTGAAGCTGCGCGACGTCATCGTGGCGATGGGCGCGGGCACCGACTCCAACGTGAACCGCATGCGCGTGATGGGGCACGACTTCCCGGCGGTGGCGGACTTCACGCTGGCCCGGCGCGCGGTGGAGGCAGCCGAGAAGCGCGGCAAGCCAGTGCGCGTGGGCAACGTCTTCTCCTCCGACCTCTTCTACCACCCGCAGGAGGCGCTCAACGCGACGCTGGAGAAGATGGGCATCCTGGCGGTGGAGATGGAGATCGCCGGCCTCTACGGCGTGGCCGCGGAGTTCGGCGCGCGGGCGCTGGCGCTGCTCACGGTGTCGGACCACATCCGCACCGGCGAGCACCTGTCGCCGGAGGACCGGCAGACGACGTTCGACGAGATGATCGAGCTGGCGTTCGACGTGGCCGCCTCCGAGGCGTGAGGACCTGAGCGCATGGCCTTGCCACCCCGCAGGGGCCCGGGCTCCCCGCTGGCGCGCAAGGCCGCGCAGCGCACGCCAGGTCACCACTACAACGCGAGCTTCCTGAACTCGGCGGACCGCGCGGAGATATTGGCGTGGCTGGGCACGCTGCACCCGCTGTGGGAGGAGCGCTATTCAAAGCACTTCCCCCCGCCGGAGGGCCAGCAGCAGCGCCGGCTGCTGCGGCCCGTGTACTGGCTGGGCAACTGGCAGTTCGCGTGCCTGGATTACTACCGCCCGCCGAAGGGTGTGAAGGACCGCTGCGTGAAGGCGGAGCCGTTCCCGGCGGTGCTGCAGCGGCAGATCGAGAAGGTGGAGGCGCTGGCGCGGCGGATGTTCCGGGGCCCGGACATGCCGCAGGGCTGGCGCCTCAACACGTGCCTGGTGAACTTCTACGGCAGCCGGTTGGAGGACGGGCGCTGGGTGGACACCGCGCGGGTGGGCGAGCACAAGGACTTCGAGCCCGGCCCGGTGGCGTCGCTGTCCCTGGGCGAGCGCGCGCTCATCCAGTTCGTCACGTCCACGCGGCCCGGCGAGCGGGACGCGGTGGTGTTGGAGCAGTGGCTGGATGACGGGGCGCTCCAGCTCTTCGGTGGGGCGCAGTGGAAGGACCAGACGTTCCACCGGGTGCAGCGCGTGGACACGCGCGCGGGTCACTCGATGCCGCCGGAGCTGCCGGACTTCCGCACCCGGCGCATCAACCTGACGTTCCGCTACGTGCCGGACGTGCACGTGACGCCGTTCGCGAAGCTGAGCCCGGAGGCTCGCGAGGACGTGCGCCCGTACATGGAGACGCTCGCGAAGGGCAGTCGCTTCTTTCGCGAGGAGCTTGCGCGCGAAGAGCGGGTGAAGGCGGAGTAGGGCGCGGCGCGCTCCTGCCCGGCGCGGTTCAAAACCTGTCCGACCGTCGGACGGGTTTTCGCTGGGCGCGCTGGAGCGGGAGCCCCTGTCCGCGTCAGGTGTCGAGGCCAGAGGTACGCAGGGGCGTGACCTCGGCATCGGCATGGTTCGAACCTGTCCGACAGGTGGACAAGTTTCGCCAGCCCTGCCGGAGCGGGAGCCCCTGTTCACGTTGGGCATCGAGGCCGGCGTAAGCAGGGGCGTGACTTCGGGGCCGGCATGGTTCGAACCTGTCCGACAGTCGGACAGGTTTCGCCAGCCCTGCTGGACCAGGAACCCGCCCACCCTCGGCGGGGATTGGGGCCAGTGTCAGGCAGGGGCGTGACCTTGGGGCCGGCGCGGTTCGAACCTGTCCGACAGTCGGACAAGTTTCACCAGTCCTGCTGGAGTGGGACTGCCTGTCCACGTTGGGTGTCGAAGCCAGGACATGCCGGGGTGTGACCCCGGGGCCGGCGTGGTTCGAACCTGTCCGACAGTCGGACAGGTTTGCCGGGCGCGCGCCCCGGGTGGGGGTTCGTCACCTGGGCCGCGGAGAACGTGGCCAGGTCCGACGGCTCAGGAGGAGCCGGTCTCGGTGTTCGAGGACGGGGCCGTGGCTGGACGGGCCACGTAGCTCACCTGGGGGCTGGGGCTCCGGGGCGGACGTCCCGCGCCGCGCTCCGGGCCCTGACGGGGCATCCGGGGACCGTTGTTGGGCAGGTTGCCGCGCGCTTCGCGGGGACCGCGGTTGTTCTGGCGCGGCTCGCTGTTCTGCTGCGGACCGCTGTCCTGGATGGATCCGTTGTTGCGCGCGGGCCGGCCGTTCATACGCGCCTGCGCTCCGGATCCATCCTGGCGGGGCCCACCGTTCTGCTGCGGACGCCCGTTCGCGCGCCACTCGTTGCGAGGAGGCCGGCCATTCTGCTGTGCCGCCCGGTCGTTCACACCCGCCTCGCTCGTGTGCGGCTGGCCGTTCAGGCCCGGCTCGCCACCGGATTGCTGACCGTTCTGGCGGGGCTGGCTGTTCAGGCCCGACTCGCCACCGGATTGCTGCCCATTCTGGCGAGGCTGGCCGTTCATGCGCGGCGGCCTGCTGCTCCGCTGCGGGGCCTGTCCGTTGTCGGCATGCGGCTGGCCGTTCATGCGCGGCGGTCGGCCGTTCTGCTGCGAAGCCTGTCCGTTTTCGGTGTGCGGCTGGCCATTCATGCTCGGCGGCTGGCTGTTCTGAGGCGCGGCCCGGCCATTGTCGCCGTTCCGCTGGCCGTTCATGCGCGCCTCGCCATTGGGCGGACGCGGCGGACGACCGTCGCGGCGCTGCTCGTCGCGCGGGCCGCCCCGCTGCGGCCGGCCATTCATGCGCGCCTCGCCCTGCGCATTCGCTCCCTGCGCCAGAGCGCCGTTGCGTGGGGCCCCCTGCTGGGGATGGGGACGCCCGTTCGCGCGCGCCTCACCCTGCGCATTCGCCCCCTGCGCCGGGGCGCCGTTGCGCGGGCCCCCCTGCTGCGGACGTCCGTTCGCGCGTGCCTCACCCTGCGCATTCGCCCCCTGCGCCGGAGC
>JAFADT010000713.1 GCA_023424585.1 Pseudomonadota bacterium | reverse complement strand
GCTCCCGGGACATCTGCCGCCAGCGGCGCATGTTCTCCAGCAGCTGCTCGCGGCGCTCCGGGTGTTCCTTGAGGTAGGCGCGCATCCGCGCGCGCAGCTCCGCGCGGCGCTCCGGGGTGAGGCCGCGCAGCTCGCGCACCTGCTCGCGCACCGCCTGCCGCTCCTGGGGCGACAGCTTCTGGAAGTCGCGCAGGTTGTTCCTCAGCCGCTCGCGCTCCTCCGGGGGCAGCTGCCGCCAGCGCTGGAGGTTCGCGCGCACGCGGGCCTGCTCCTCGGGGGACAGGGCCTTGAACTCGCGCAGCTTCGCGCGCAGGGCCTCCTTCTGCTCCGGCGAGAGCCGCTCGAAGCGCTCCGCCGCGGTGGGCGCGGGGGCGTTGGCCGCGCGGGCGGGCACGCCCAGGAACAGCGCCACCGCCAGCACGCCCGCGGTCGTTCTTCCCAGCATCACGGCACCCCCAGCTCGTGGAGGTTCTCGACGACCTCCAGGTCTTCGGAGCTGTCGAGCCCCAGCACTTCGTAGTCCTCGACCAGCTCCAGGTTCGCCGCCACCTCCAGCGCGCCTGGATCCCACTCCTCCAGCGCGGGGGCCTCGCCGCGCATGCGCCCCGCCACGAGCAGCGTCAGCACCGCCGCGGCGGCCAGGCCCGCGGAGGGCACCAGCACGCCGGGCCTCATGAGGGGGGCCAGCCGCTCGCGCCAGGTGGGCGGCAGCGCGTCCACCCGCGCCAGCAGCGCGCGCCGGGCGGACGGAGACGGCGTGAAGGCGGGCAGCTCCGCCATCCGCGCCACCGTGAGGCGCAGGAGCCGCTCCGTCCCCTGGCACTCCGCGCAGGTGCCCAGGTGGGCCTCCACGCGCGCGCGGTGCGGGGGCGGGAGCTCCCCGTCCACGTAGGCCGTCAGGTCTTCTTCGAACGCACAGCTCATGCCCGACTCCTCGCGGGCACGGCGCCCGCCTGCAACGCTTCAACCCTGCGCGCCACCGCCAGCGTGGCCCGGTGGATGAGGCTCTTCACGGCGGCCTCGCTCGCCTCCAGCGCCTCGGCGATGTCCCGGTACGCCATGCCCTCGAAGCGGCACATGGTGAACGCGGCCCGCTCGCGGTCGCTCAGGTCCTTCAAGGCCAGGCCCACCGCCGCCTCCAGCTCGCGGCCGCTCAGCGCCTGGTCCGGCCTCTCTGCGTCGGGCCCTGGCATCCGCATCGCCCCCGCGTCTTCCTCCGCCGGGGCGTCCGTCGTGAGGCGCGCGACGCGGTACTCGCCGCGCCGCAGCTCGTTGAGGCAGTGGTTCGTCGCCACCCGGAAGAGGAACGTCTTGAACCGCGCCGTGGGCTTGTAGGACCGCGCGTGGCGGTAGAGCTTCACGAAGATGTCCTGCGTGAGCTCCTCCGCCCGCGCCGCGTCCCCCACGAAGCGGAACGCGAAGCGCGCCACGCTCGCGTGGTGCCGGTCGAAGAGCCAGGCGAAGGCCTGCTTGTCGCCCGCCGCCACCTTCAGCATCGCCTGCGTGTCCGGGTCCCAGTCCATCCGTGAGGCCCCAAACCCCGTTGCCCGCTGGAAGTTGCGGGCAAGCTCACTTTGAACCCCACGCCACGCCCCGGTTACAGTTTCTCCACCGTGTCCGATGCTTTTCGCCCACGTTCGCGCACACCGGCTCCCCACCTGGGGGGAGAGGTGGAGCCCCCGTCGGACCTGGCGCCCTGGGAGGCGCCGGCGCAGGGCGGCACCCCCACCCCGCCCACGGACTCGCCGCTGCCCATGTTCCTGCTGGCGCAGCAGGCGCGGCGGGCGGAGGGGGACGAGCGCAAGCGCCTGGCCTGGAACCTCAACCAGCTCCTGGAGGAGCTGGGGGCGCAGGGCGGGGGCCGGACGGAGGCGGACGCCTTCCACCGGCTCCTGGAGGGGGGCAACCTGGACGGGCTGGTGGACTCCGACGGGCGCTCCTGCCGCGCCACGGCGGTGGAGTCGCTCCTGGCGCTGGGCTTCCCCTATGCCCTGGAGGTGCGCCCGGAGGACCTGGAGCACCTGAAGGAGGCCCCCGTCCCGGGCGCGCGGCTGACGCCGCCCCGGGGGGGCCCGTTCCCGGCCCTGGCGGTGGGGCTGGGCGCGCTGGCGCTCCAGGTGGTCCTGGGGCTCACCGGCGTCGTCATGCCCGGCGGGCTGCTCATCCTGCAGGGGCTCCTGACGCTGCTGTCCCTGGCCGTGCTGACGGTTGCCTCCGTGGGCTCTCCCCTGTATCGCGGAGCCCTGGCGCTGCTGACGGTGGTGTCCGGGCTCGGGTTGGGGATGGTGCTGGTGCCGGACGTTCCGGCGGGTTGGGCGGCCGGATTGGGGGGCCTGGTGGCCGCCTTCCTGGCTGCCCTGCGCAAGAGCTGACCGCCAGGACCCGAAACGGATGTCAGAGGGGTGGACTAGGGTCTACCCATCGCGTACTAAAAGCGCGTTCAGGTGGACCGGGGTGGTCCACTCTTCCAAGGAGCGACGGGAAATGGCCGTGAATCAGGAGAAGGAAAAGGCGATCGAGCTGGCGCTGGCGGCGGTGGAGCGTCAGTTCGGCAAGGGGTCCATCATGCGGCTCGGCAACGACGAGCCCATGATGAAGGACGTCCAGGCCATTTCGACGGGTTCGATTTCACTCGACATCGCGTTGGGCGTGGGCGGCGTGCCGCGCGGCCGCATCATCGAAATCTTCGGGCCGGAGTCCTCCGGCAAGACGACGCTGTGCCTCCACATCGTCGCGGAGGCGCAGAAGCGCGGCGGCGTGTGCGGCTACATCGACGCGGAGCACGCGATGGACGTGGGCTACGCGCGCAAGCTGGGCGTGCGCACCGACGACCTGCTCCTGTCCCAGCCGGACACGGGCGAGCAGGGCCTTGAGATCGCGGAGATGCTGGTGCGCTCCGGCGCCATCGACGTGCTGGTGGTGGACTCGGTGGCCGCGCTGGTGCCGAAGGCGGAGCTGGAAGGCGAGATGGGCGACGCGCACATGGGCGTGCAGGCGCGCCTCATGAGCCAGGCGCTGCGCAAGCTCACGGGCACCATCTCCAAGAGCCAGACGTGTGTCATCTTCATCAACCAGATCCGCATGAAGATCGGCGTGATGTTCGGCAACCCGGAGACCACCACGGGCGGCAACGCGCTGAAGTTCTACGCGTCGCAGCGCATGGACATCCGCCGCGTGGGCGCCATCAAGAACGGCGAGAACGTGGTGGGCAGCCGCACCCGCGTGAAGGTCGTGAAGAACAAGGTGGCGCCGCCCTTCAAGGAAGTGGAGTTCGACATCATGTACGGCGCGGGCATCTCGCGTGAGGGCGACCTCATCGACCTGGCCTCCAACGAGAACATCATCGAGAAGAGCGGCAGCTGGTTCTCCTTCAAGGGAGAGCGCATCGGCCAGGGCCGGGAGAACGCCAAGGAGTACCTGCGCGAGCACCCGGAGACCTACAAGGAGGTCGAGGCGCTGGTGCTGGAGAAGTACGGCATCGGCAAGACGGCGGGCGCGGCGCCCGCACCCGGGGCGGAGGCAGCCGAGCCGGCGGAAGGCGAGAAGCGCCCGCGCGTGAAGGCCGTGAAGTAGCCCGCGGACATGCACCGCCGCGCACCTCCGGGGGGAGCGGCGCGGTGGGTGATGCGGAGCAGGGGCCGGTCCCAGGTGCTGGGGCCGGCCCTTTCTTCTTCACCATGAGAGGGATTGGCGCGCGTGACGCGCGCGGTCATCACCGGGCTGTCGCCGGGATGTTTCGTGTGGAGGACAGAGCGCCTCTAGACTTCGCGGTCCGGGAGCCCCTTCACCCCTGCTCCCCGCTGGAGTCCACCGCCTTGTTCAACCCCTTCAAACGCCGCACGTTCCTGCAAGCCGTGGTTGCTGTCGCGGCGACGACGACCTTTGGATGCTCCGACGACGACTCGACGGAGACTTCGGATGGCTCGCCCTATTTCCCGCAGTCGCTGGCGTCGGGTGACCCGCGTCCGGACAGCGTGGTGTTGTGGGTGCGCGTGGAGGACGCGGACCGCGCCGGGGAGGACCTGCCCCTGCGGCTGGAGGTCTCCCCCACGGAGGACTTCAAGTCGCTGGTGCTGGACAAGTCGGACCTGACGGCGCGGGCGGAGCATGACCACGCGGTGAAGGTGAAGGTCACGGGCCTGTCCGCGCGCACGACGTACTACTACCGCTTCTCCTACGAGAAGGACGGCCAGCGGCACACCACGCGCGTTGCTCGCACGCGCACCGCGCCCGCGGCGGGGGACGACGTGCCGGTGAAGTTCGTCTTCGCCAGCTGCCAGGACTTCATTGGCCGCTACTACAACGCCTGGCAGCGGCTGTTGCAGCTGGACGCGGACCTGGACTTCATCGTGTTCCTGGGCGACTACGTCTACGAGACGACGGGCGACACGTCCTTCCAGTCCGACGGCGGTGGCCGCTCGGTGCGCTTCAGCGCGCCGGAGGAGGCGCTGCCGCAGGGCACGGGGCTCACCGCGTTCCTCGCGGCGAACTCGCTGTCCAACTACCGCGACCTCTACAAGACCGTCCGCTCCGACCGGCAGCTCCAGGCGGTGCATGAGCGCTACCCGTTCATCGTCACCTGGGACGACCACGAGTTCTCCGACGACTGCTGGCAGGACGTGGCCACCTACGAGGATGGCAAGCGGGACGAGACGCAGCTGGACCGCAAGCTCAACGCGGAGCAGGCCTTCCTGGAGCACATCCCGCTGGACACGGTGCAGTCCCCCGCGGGCGCCATCGACGTGGGCAGCGAGCCGCGCTTCCCCCACTCGCGCATCTACCGTGACTTCGACTACGGCAAGCACCTGAAGCTGCTGGTGACGGACTACCGCAGCTACCGGCCGGACCACCTCATCCCGGAGGACGCCTACCCGGGCGGCGTGGTGCTGGACCAGACGCTCCTGGGCGCGGCGCTCCAGGGGCAGCCGGAGGAGGTGAAGCAGACGTTCCAGGCGGACACGTTCGCGTACGTGAACATCGACGACGCGGCGTACGCGGCCCAGAAGCAGGTGCTCCAGGGCGTGTACCTGAGCCAGGCGAAGGCCGCGGGCCTGTCGGACGCGGAGGCCGCGCAGAAGGCCGCGCAGTGGGTGAAGGGGCCGGTGGCGCTCTACTACGCGAACCAGGTGCTGAGGGCGGTGAACGCGCAGTTGGTGATTCCGCCGGCGGACAAGCCCCGGGGCTTGGCGTACGCGCACATGGGCAAGGGGGCGCTCTTCAACATCCAGGGCTCGCGCTACGTGGTGGTGAAGGACACCTTCGACCTGTTCGCGGCGGTGAACTACCAGCTGTCCGCGGGCAAGAGCGAGGACGTGTTCGGCCCGGACCAGGAGGCGTGGTTCCAGCAGACGGTCACCGCGGCGACGAACACCTGGAAGCTGGTGGTGAGCTCCACGTCGCTGTCGGCGCTCATCTGGGACTTCCGGCAGCAGGCGGACATCACCGACCCGACGCTGCGCCAGCGCTTCTACTTCAGCGCGGACCAGTGGGACGGCTTCCCCACGAAGAAGAAGGTGCTGCTCAACACGCTGAAGGCGCAGGGCGTGCAGAACGCGCTGTTCATCTCCGGGGACATCCACGCGTCGTTCGCGTCGGTGGAGGAGGGCGTGCCCGCGCTGACGGCGCCGGGCATCACCTCCGGCTCCATCAAGAGCCTGGCCAGCCTGGCGCTGATCGGCGCGGGCTACGCCACGGGGGCGCCGGTGTACCAGCACGCCGTCACGGAGATGGAGAAGACGCTCATGGCGTCCAACCCGGGCCTGCGCTTCGCGGACGCGGACTCGCACGGCTTCGTGGTGGTGGAGGTGAAGGCGGACGAGACGCTCGCCACCTTCCACCTCATCCCCGCCGCGGAGGTGGCGAAGGACTACTCCAAGCGCGCGGACAGCGAGCTGGAGGCGAAGTTCACCACGCACACCTTCCGCGTGAAGAACAACGACATCCAGCCGGCCTGAAGGTCGTCTGAAGCCTGAAGGGCCTCCGGGGCCGCGTGGGAGCACTCCCACGC
>JAFADT010000700.1 GCA_023424585.1 Pseudomonadota bacterium | reverse complement strand
CCGTCCGCCCGCTCCGTCGCACCCCAGGGAACTGGTGACGGGAGGAGCGCTTGGGCAGGGGCTTCATCCCCTGGGGCAATGCGGGAGTGAACGGCTTACTGGAAGGTCACCTTGCCGTCCCGTTGGTAGCAGACATGCGCCAGGCCGGTCCAAGGGTTGACCGCCACGCTCGGCCGGGTGACGTCCTGCACGGTTCCCAGCTGCGTGTACGACCAGAAGCCCTGCGCGTCCGTCGTGCCGAGCGCCAGCGTCGTCCCGTTGCGCAGGGCGACCACCGGCCTGCCCGCGCCGTAGGCCAGGTCCGACGAGCCATAGCCGTAGTCCACGGGGGAGGCCCTCCGGCTGCTGGACGCGATGGGCGTCGCGAGCGCGATGTCCTCGATGGCCGAGGGCTCGCCGACATTGATGCCATTGGCGAGCGCCAGGAGGTGTTGCTCCGGCGCCCAGGCCATCGCGAACCAGGGGATGGAGCTGGCGGCCTTCAGCGGGAAGGACTCCACGGTCGCCCCCGTGAGGACCCGCAGGGTGTGGTTGTAGGCGCCGCCCACGGGCTGGTACGTGATGAAATGCAGCGCGCCGCTCCCGTCGAAGAGGGCGTCGCTCGTGAGCACCTGGGAGGCGACGGAGAGCGGCGTGATGGACCACGTGTTGGCGGCCGTCCGGGTCGCGACCTTGACGCTCCCCGTGGCACTGGTGCCAAAGACGATGGACGGCTGCTGCCCCTGCGCCGGGTTGAGCGCGAGGGCCATGCGGTTCACGTGCCCGGCGTCGACCTCCTCACGGACCCAGACGCCATTGACTCGCGTGGCATAGGCCAGCCGCAGCGTCGCGGTGGAGAGGTTGCCGGTGCCCCTGGCATAGGCGACGTGCGGCGTGCCGGTCGCCGGATCCACGGCCAGCACGCCCTTCTGGACGAAGACGCCGCCGTTGTTGAGCCCGGCCCCGTCAATCTGCTCCCGCTTCCAGGTGCTGCCGTCCCAGCTGGCGTACCAGAGGCTGTTGTGGGTGTCGTTCATGTAGACGACGTGGCCCGTGCCCGCGTCGTCGAACGCGATGTCGCAGCTGCTCCCCGTGACCTCCGGCCCCGGGTCGATGGCGGTGATGGACGCGAGCGGCGCGGCCACCACGTTGAAGTGGAACGCGCCCTCCGCCGTCTTTCCGGACTCCGTCTCGATGGAGACGGTCAGGGATGCCGTCCCCGCGGACGGCAGCGTCCAGGTGACCCGCTCCGCGGAGGGCGCGAGGGTCCCCGCGTTGGCGCTCCAGCGCACGGACTTGAGGGCCTCTCCCGAGGCGACGACGCGGAAGCGCTCCGCCGTGCTCTCGACGTAGGGCCCCGCGCCGTCCTCCCGCTCGATCAACAGCGCCACGTCTCCAGGTCCCCGGGCCTGGATGACCTCCACGGGGCGGGGCTCACGGCCGCAAGCGGCGAGCAGCGTCAGACCACCCAACATCAGGATCCTGGAGACCCACCTCTTCCGCATCATCACTCGAGTTCCTCTCTGCTGGACGTGGCGAGCCCTGCCCGCCTCTCCCTGGGAACCCGCTCAAACGGATGCGCCTCACGAAAGATCTACCAGAGCCATTCTTCCAGAAATCCGAGTCATGCCGGCACGGGCATGCGCACGCCGGTGAGCTTCCGGTCCACCAACACGGAGTGCAGCGCCTGGATGCGTCCGCTCGCATCCACGTCCACGCGAATCACGGCGCGCAGGGCCAGCAGCGGATCCATCGCCGGCGAGAACACCGCCACCACGGCGGGCAGGCCGTTGAGCATGCGCGCCTCCCACGCCACCGGAGGGCCCCTCAGCTCCATCAGCCGGCGCATGAAGAGGGTGACGCGCCGGGGGCCCACGATGGGCACCAGGGCCGCGCGCACCTTGCCGCCTCCGTCCGAGAGGGCGCGCACATCCGAGGCCAGCAGCGCCTCCGCGGCGGCCACGTCTCCCATCACGAGCGCGCCCAGGAAGGCCGCCAGCGCGGCCCGCGTGCGAGCCTGCACGTCGCGCGTGGGCACGCAGCGCGCCTGATCATACGCGGCCATGGCCGTCCGGGCGCGGTGGTGCACGACCTTCACGTTCGCTTCGGACATGCGCAGCGCCTCGGCCACCTCCAGCACCGAGTAATCAAAGACATCGCGCAGCAGCAGCACCGCCCGCTGTTTGGGTGACAGGGCTTCCAGCGCCAGGAGGAAGGCGAAGGACACGCTCTCCAGCAGCTCGTAGCGCCCCTCCGTCGAGCCGCCCCCGGGGAGCCGCGCCTCCACCGAGGGTGGGACCTCCTCGTCTCCGGTCTCCACCGGAGAGGGCAGCCACGGTCCGACGTACGCCTCACGGCGACGCCGGCGCAGGTGGTCCCGCGTCAGGTTCACGGCGACGCGGGTCAGCCAGGGCCGCAGCGTGTCCAGCCGCTCCGGCGGCGTCGCGAGCGCGCGAGCGTAGACCTCCTGCACCAGCTCATCCGCGTCCGCGGCCACGCCCGTCATCCGGTAGCAAAGCCCCCAGAGGAAGCGCTCGTGGTCACGCGCTGCCTGCTCCAGTGCACCTCGCGCCTGTGCATCCATCCCGCTCAAGTCCTCACGCTCCAACAATCCAGGAGCGGCAGCGGAGCACCGCCATGGTTGGAGCCCCAAGCCCCTGGACGTCCACACCGAGCCCCTCCGGGCCCGGACCGGTCAAAACCTGTCCGACTGTCCGACAGGTTCCCGCAGCCCGGGGGCAGCACCGGCAGCCCGCCACGGTCCACGAACCTGTCCGACTGTCCGACAGGGCTCCACCACTCGGAGTCACCACGGGCCATGCCTGTTCCACCCAACCTGTCCGACTGTCCGACAGCTCTCCGCATCCTGGAGTCAGTGCCGACGCCCCGACCCCGTGTTCCCAAACCGGTCCAACAGGTCTCCGCTTCCTGGTGCCAGCACCGAGGCCCCGGCCACGCACGGGGTTCCCAACCCTGTCCGATTGTCCGACAGGTCCGCTTCCTGGTGCCGGAGCCAAGGCCCCGGCCACGCCCGGTGTTCCCAAACCTGTCCGACTGTCCGACAGGTTCTGTCATCCGGGCTCACCATGGGGTCCCGCTTGCCCCCCCAAGCCGGTCCGACTGTCCGACAAGTTCCGCCACTCGGAATCACGACTGGGCCCCGCATGGTCCCCCAAACCTGTCCGACAGGTCTCCGCTTCCTGGAGTCAGTGCCGAGGGCCCACCCCAGGTGCTCCAAACCTGTCCGGCTGTCCGACAGGTTCTTGCCCTGCGCCTCCGGGGAGGGGCTCCTGGCGTGTACGTCCATTCGACTCAGGCTCCCGCCGCGCGGCGCTGGGACGTCCTGGTGCGTCGCATCAGGGCTTGCCCCACGGCCTCGGCGCTCGCCAGGGATGCGTCCGCGAGCATTCCCTCCGCGCCCACCCAGTCACCCACGCGGTACAGCCCGGCCACGTGCGGCACCTCCACCGCGGGACGCCCCAGCAGCCCTCCGTTCGCCGCACATGGCAGTCCCGCGCTGACGATGAGCGCGGGACGGAAGCGCCGCGCCACGACCTTCGCGCGCCAGCCCGGCTGAAGCACATCCATCACGGCTTCCAGCTCCGCCTCGCTCGCCGCTGTGTCCGCGCCGCCCAGGTACTTCGCCACATGCACCATCGCGCTCCCTGCCGGGGCCAGCTTCGCGGAGGCTGAATGCACCGACGCGTACCAGGGCCCGTCCAAGCCCAGCGCGAACAACGCCTCCGGCCTCGGCAGCACGGACAGCCCCAGCTCCAGCGTCGCCGCCTGGATGGGCACCGCCTCCCGCGCCTCCCGCGCCAGTACCGCGTCGCCCGGCAGGAGCGCCGCCACGTCCGCGGGGCTCCCCGCCAACACCACCGCGTCCGCGCGGTGCACCGTGCCCCCCGCGAGCCGCACGCCTTCGACCCGCTTACCGCCTTCCTGGAGGGCAACGGCTGCCACCCGCGCGGACAACTCCAGACGCGCACCGGCCTCGCGACCCACGCGCTCCACTGCGTCCACGAGGGTGCTCCAGCCGCCATCCACGTACAGCACGCTCGCGGCGGTCGCGCACTGGAGCTGCTTCAGCGCCGCCCCCGCGCTGAGCGCATCCATGTCCGCGCAGTAGGTGGACACGCGGATCAGCGCAGCGAGGAGCGCCCGGCCGTCCTTGCGCGTCAGACGCGTCTCCAGCCACTCGCGCAGGGACAGCGCCCCCAGGGACCGCGTGTCGATACGGGCCAGTCCCGCCAGCAGCTTCGCCACCTCCAGCTTCCCCGCGAGCGACAGCACGTCCGTCGTCATCAGCGTCACGGCGCCTCGGGGCAGCGTGTGCAGCCGGCCCGCGAGCAGCGCATGAGAGCCCGCCTGCGCTGGAATGCCTCCCGTGGGCTTCACGCCCAGCCGCGCCAGCACGCGCAACGCCGCCCCCGCCCGGTACAGGGCATGCGGGCCCAGGTTGAAGCGGAAGCCCTCCACCTCCGTCGTCCGCGCCCGTCCGCCCAGGTGCTTCGAGCGCTCGTACAGCGTCACCTCGCAGCCTCCTCGCGCGAGCAACGCCGCCGCCGTGAGGCCGCCCAGCCCCCCGCCCACCACGGCCACCCTCATCCGCTG
>JAFADT010000651.1 GCA_023424585.1 Pseudomonadota bacterium | reverse complement strand
TCCTGCGGGTCAGCCACGTCCGGGCGTCCGACAGGATCTCATACACCGTCGGAATCACCAGCAGCGTGAGCAGCGTGGAGGTGATCACGCCGCCAATCACCGCGCGGCCCAGGGGCGCCCGGAAGTCGCCGCCCTCGCCGTGCCCCAGCGCCACCGGCACCATGCCCGCGATGAGCGCGAAGGTCGTCATGATGATGGGCCGCAAGCGGATGCGCCCCGCTTCAATGAGCGCCTCGCGCAGCGGCATGCCCTTCTCGTGCTGCCACTTGGCGAAGTCGATGAGCAGGATGGCGTTCTTCGCGACGATGCCCATCAGCAGGATGACGCCGATGAGGCTCATGATGTTCAGCGTGTCCCCTGTCAGCACCAACGCCAGCACCACGCCGATGAGCGACAGCGGCAGCGACACCAGGATGGCCAGCGGATCCAGGAACGAGCTGAACTGGATGACGAGGATGAGGTACATCAGCATCACCGCCACCCCCAGCGCCAGGAACACCCGGCCGAACACCTCCTGCTGATCCGCGGACTCGCCGCCCGTGGACAGCTCGTAGCCCGGCGGCACCTTCACCGCCTTGAGCCGCGTCTGGATGTCGCGCATCACCTCCGACAGCGACCGGCCCGCCACGTTCGCCTGCACGTTGATGACCTTCTCGCGGTTCAGGTGGTCGATCTGCGCCGGGCCCACGGTCTGCGTCACCCTCGCCACCTGCCCCAGCGGCACGACGATGGGCGCGCCCGTGGCGGTGGACCCCACCACCAGCGGCAGCTGCGCCAGGTCGGACGGGTTCTGGCGGTACTGCGGCGCCAGGCGCACCATCACGTCGCGCGTCTCGCCAATGGGGTCCACCCAGTCACCGGAGTCCAGGCCCGCGAAGGCCGGCCGCAGCGACTGCGCCACCTGCCCCACCGTCACGTTGAGCTGGCCCGCGACGCCGCGGTTCAGCTCCACCACCAGCTCCGGCTTCTCGCCGCGCGTGGACAGGCCCACGTCCACCGCGCCCGTCACCTGCTTCACCTCCTGCATCACCTGCCGTGCCAGCTGGTTGAGCCCCTTGGACTCGGGCCCGCGCAGCTCCAGCTGGATGGACTTGATGGCCCCGCCGAAGCCGCTGGTGAACACCGACACGTTCGCGCCGCCCACCGCGAGCAGCTCCTGGCGCAGCGTCTTGCCCAGCACCTCCTGGCTCGCCTTGCGCTCCGTCTTCGGCTTGAGCCGCACGTACACCAGCGCCTGGTCCACGCCCGGCGAGCGCAGCGGCAACGGCACGCCGATGGTCGTGTACGTGTACGCGACCTCCGGGTGCGCGCGCGTGAGGCGGGACACCTCCTCCACCTTGCGCCGCGTGTAGTCCAGGCTGGAGCCCGCGGGCGTCTCCACCAGCATCTCAATCTCCGCGCGGTCGCTCACCGGCACGAAGCCCGCGCCGCCGAAGACGCCTTGCAGCGCCACCGCGCCCACCAGCGACCCCACCGCCAGCAGCACCATCGCCAGCCGGTGGTCCAGCGCCCAGGCGATGACGCCCTTGTAGCGGTCCGCCTGCCGGTCGAACCAGTGGTTGAAGCGCGCCAGCCCCCGCGAGAGGAAGTTGCGCCGCTCCCCCTTCTCCACCTGCGGGTCGGGCCAGTACGCGCTGAGCATGGGGTCCAGCGAGAAGCTCACGAACAGCGACACCAGCACCGAGCACGCGATGGTGAGCGCGAACGGCTTGAACCACTGCCCCGCCACGCCGTACATGAACGCCACCGGGACGAACACCGCCACGATGGAGAACGTCGTCGCCGCCACCGCGAGCCCAATCTCGTTGGTGCCCTCGCGCGACGCCGTGTAGTGGTCCTTCCCCATCTCCACGTGCCGCACGATGTTCTCTCGCACCACGATGGCGTCGTCGATGAGGATGCCGATGGCCAGCGTCAGGCCCAGCAGCGACATCGTGTTGAGCGTGAAGCCGAACGCCCACACGCTCACGAACGACGCCAGCACGGACACGGGCAGCGCCAGGCCCGTAATCACCGTGGACCGCCACGAGTTGAGGAACAGGAACACCACCAGCACCGTGAGCAGCGCGCCCTCGATCAGCGCCTGCTGCACGTTGACCACCGAGTTCTCCACGCGCGTGCCCGCGTCGCGGACGATCTCCAGCTTCGCGTTGGCGGGCAGCCGCTGCTGGAGCATCTTCACCCGCTCGCGCACGCCGTCCGCGACCTCCGTGGTGCTGTGGCCCTTGGCCTTGATGACCTCGATGCCCACCGCCTGCGCGCCGTTGTAGAGCGACAGGGTGCGCGGCTCCTCGGTGCCGGCGAACACGTCCGCGACCTCGCCCAGCCGCAGCGTGCGGCCGTTGCGCTCCGCGATGGGCACCTGGGCGAAGTCCTCCGGCGTCTCCAGGCGGCCCTTGAGCCGGATGGTGCGCTCCTGCAGCTCCGTGTTGAGCCGCCCCACCGGCGCCGCCAGGTTCTGCGCCTGGAGCGCCGCCACCACCTGCGCCACCGACAGGCCCGCCGCCTGGAGCGCCGAGGGCCGCACCTGCACCGTCATCTCCCGGTCCACGCCGCCCACCACCGTGGCCTGCGCCACGCCCGGCACCGAGCGCAGGTCCCCCACCACCATCGGATCCGCGATGAGCGACAGCGCGGGCACGTCCAGCGCGTCCGACGTCAGCACCAGCGACACGATGGGCTGGTCCGCCGGATCGAACCGCGTGAGGATGGGCTCCTCCATCTCCTGCGGCAGGTCCGCGCGCTTGCTGGAGATGGCGTCGCGGATGTCCTGGGACGCCTCCTGGATGTCCTTCTCGAAGTCGAAGAAGACCGTGAAGTTCGCCAGGCTGTCGGTGGAGCTGGACGTGGTCTTCTTCCCGTCCACGCCGGAGATGGCGAAGATGGCGTCCTCGATGGGCTCCACGATCTCGCGCTCCACCGTGTCCGGTGAAGCGCCCGGGTACGCGATGGTGACGTTGATGACCGGCTGCTGAACGTCCGGGAACTCGTCCGTCTCCAGGTTGATGAGCGCGACGATGCCGAACACGACGAGCGCCACCATCGCCGTGATGGTGATGATGGGGCGCTTGATGGCGAAGTCGGAGATGAACACGGACGACTCC
>JAFADT010000644.1 GCA_023424585.1 Pseudomonadota bacterium | reverse complement strand
GTCTACGGGTTCAGCCTCACCGGCCGCCCGGCGGTGGCCGCGCCGAGGCTGGCGGGGCTGGCCCTCGCGCGGCCCGGCGGCTTCGAGCTGGAGTTCGCGGGCGAGTCCTACACGCTCACCAACCGCTCGCTCCGGGGCGCGCACAACGCGCAGAACGCGATGGCGGCGGCGCTGCTGGCCCGGCTGGGCGGCGTGGCGAAGGAGGCGGTGCAGGCGGGCCTGGACGGCTACCCGGGCCTGGCGCACCGGCTGGAGAGCGTGCGCGTGCTGGACGGCGTGGAGTGGGTGAACGACTCCAAGGCCACCAACGTGGACTCCGTGCTGGTGGCGCTCAAGGCGTTCGCCGGCGACGTGTGGCTCATCGCGGGCGGCAAGGGCAAGGGCGCGCCGTACGCGCCCATGGTGGACGCGGGCCGGGGGAAGGTGAAGGGCGTGCTCACCATTGGCCAGGACGCGGACGCGCTGGCGCGGGCGTACGCGAACGACGCGCCGGTGCACGCGTGCGGCACGCTGGACGCCGCGGTGAAGAAGGCCCGCGAGGTCGCCAGGGCGGGGGACACGGTGCTCCTGTCCCCGGCGTGCGCGTCGTACGATCAGTTCAAGAACTTCGAGGACCGGGGCGACACGTTCAAGCGCCTCGTCGGGGCGCTCTGACCGTGATGAAGACCTCTCCTCCGGCCGCCCCCGTGCGGTTCGATCCCATCCTCCTGTGCGCGGTGCTGGCGCTGGTGGCGCTGGGCCTGGTGATGACGTACTCGGCCAGCGCGGTGCTCGCGCAGGACAAGCTGGGCGACAGCCTCTACTTCCTCAAGCGCCAGCTGTCCGCGGCGGGCCTGGGCCTCGTCGCCATGGCGGTGGCCATGAAGCTGGGCTGGCGGAAGCTGGCGCGCCTGGCGTACCCGCTGCTGCTCATCGCCATCGTGCTGCTCATCGCGGTGGCCATCCCCGGCATCGGCACCACGGCGGGCGGCGCGCGCCGGTGGATCCGCCTGCCGGGCTTCAGCCTCCAGCCGGCGGAGATCGCCAAGTTCGCGTGGCTCGTCTACCTGTCCTACTCGCTGGCGAAGAAGCGGGAGAAGGTGGCCACGTTCTCCATCGGCTTCCTGCCGCACCTGGCCCTGTGCGGCATCCTGGTGCTGCTGTGCATGCTCCAGCCGGACTTCGGCAGCAGCGTGCTGCTGGTGTTCATGCTCTTCGTGCTGCTGTTCGCGGCGGGGACGAAGCTGTCGTACCTGGTGGGCTCGGTGCTGCTCGCGCTGCCCCTGGCGTTCGTCGCCATCGCGACCAGCCCCTACCGCATGAAGCGCATCCTCGCGTTCCTGGACCCGTGGGCCCACCGGCACGACGTGGGCTACCAGGTGGCGGAGTCGCTGATGTCCATCGGCTCGGGCGGCATCACCGGCCTGGGGCTGGGGGACGGCCGGCAGAAGCTGTTCTTCCTGCCGGAGGCGCACACGGACTTCATCTTCTCCATCCTCGGGGAGGAGCTGGGGCTCATCGGCGTGGGGCTGCTCGTGTTGCTGTACGCCATCGTCCTGTGGCGCGGCATCCGCGCGGCCCTGGCGGCGGGGGAGACCTTCGGCACGTACCTGGGCCTGGGCATCAGCTCCATCATCGCGTTCCAGGCCACGGTGAACATGTGCGTGGCCATGGGGCTGCTCCCCACGAAGGGCCTGACGCTGCCGTTCGTGTCCTACGGCGGCACGTCGCTGGTGGTGCTGATGGGCTCCGCGGGCGTGCTCCTGTCGCTGAGCGCCAACACGCAGGGCGCGTCGCGGCCGGTGCGCGCCGGCACCACGGACCTGCGGGAGGTGACGGCGTGAAGGTGCTCATCGCGGGCGGCGGCACCGGCGGCCACCTGTTCCCGGGCATCGCGCTGGCGGAGGAGGTCGTCACGCGCCATCCGGCCAACGAGGTGGTGTTCGTGGGCACGGAGAAGGGCCTGGAGGCGCGCGTGGTGCCCAGGGAGGGCTACCCGCTGGAGCTGGTGAAGGTGCAGGGGCTCAAGGGCAAGGGGCTGCTGGGGCTCATCAAGGGCCTCCTCGCGCTGCCCCTGGCCTTCCTCGCGTCGTTCCGCATCCTGTCGCGCCAGAAGCCGGACGTGGTGGTGGGCGTGGGCGGCTACGCGAGCGGCCCGGTGGTGCTGGCCGCGTGGCTGATGGGCATCCCCACCGCCATCCAGGAGCAGAACGCGCTGCCCGGGCTCACCAACAAGGTGCTGGGCCGCATCGTGAAGGTCGTCTTCACCTCCTTCGAGGAGGCGCGCAACCACTTCCCGGAAGCCAAGGTGCAGATGATTGGCAACCCCATCCGCAAGAAGCTGATGGACAACTACCTGCGCAGCAGCGCCGCGCACGAGCGGTTCTCCGTCCTCGTCTTCGGCGGCAGCCTGGGCGCGCGGGGGCTCAACAGCCGCGTGCTGGACGCGCTGGACTCCCTGGGCGACGTGAAGGACCAGCTCGCCATCGTCCACCAGACGGGGAAGCTGGACCTGGAGAATGTGAAGAAGGGCTACGCGGACAAGGGCTTCTCGGACGTGGCCCAGGTGGTGGAGTTCATCGACGACATGTCCTCCGCCTACGCGAAGGCGGACCTGGTCATCTGCCGCGCGGGCGCCACGTCGCTGGCGGAGCTGACGGTGTGCAAGAAGCCCAGCATCCTGGTGCCCTTCCCGCACGCGACGGACAACCACCAGGAGGTGAACGCCCGCGCGCTGGTGGACGCGGGCGCGGCGGTGATGTTCCGCGAGTCGGAGCTCACCGGGCAGAAGCTGGCGGAGACGCTGCGCGGCCTGATGACGGACCCGGCGAAGCTCAAGCAGATGGCGAAGAAGGCGGGCATCCTGGGCCGCCCCGCCGCGGCGAAGGAGCTGGCGGACGTGTGCGTGGACCTCACCACCCAGGCCTGGGGCCCGGGCGGCCGGGACCGAGGACCGAAGGACGTGAAGAAGGCACCGGGGAGCAAGGCATGAGCAGCAAGACCGTCAACAACAAGCCCGGCAGCCTCTTCAAGACGCGCCACGCGGCGCACGTGCACTTCGTGGGCGTGGGCGGCATCGGCATGAGCGGCATCGCGGAGGTGCTGCTCAACCTGGGCTACCGCGTGTCGGGCTCCGACCTGCGGGAGAGCGACATCACCCGCCGCCTGGCGAAGCTGGGCGCCACCCTCTACGAGGGTCACCGCGCGTCCAACCTGGTGCACGCGGACGTGGTCGTCATCTCCTCCGCGGTGCGCAAGGACAACCCGGAGGTCCTGGCGGCGCGCCAGCGAAAGATCCCCGTCATCCCGCGCGCGGAGATGCTCGCGGAGCTGATGCGCCTGAAGTACGCGGTCGCCGTCGCGGGCAGCCACGGCAAGACGACCACGACGTCCATGGTGGCCACGGTGCTGTCCGCGGCGGGCCTGGACCCCACGGCGGTGGTGGGCGGCAAGGTGAACGTGCTCGACTCCAACGCCAAGCTCGGCAAGAGCGAGCTGATGGTGGTGGAGGCGGACGAGTCCGACGGCAGCTTCCTCAAGCTGCACCCGTCCATCGCCGTCGTGACGAACATCGACCCGGAGCACATGGACCACTACGGCGACCTGGAGACGCTCCAGTCCGCCTTCGTGGAGTTCTGCAACCGCGTCCCGTTCTACGGCCTCAACGTGCTGTGCCTGGACAACCCCAACGTCCAGGCGCTCCTGCCGCGCATCGAGAAGCGCTTCGTCACCTACGGCAGCTCGCACATGGCGGACTACCGGCTGGAGGGCATCTCGCTGGACGGCTTCACCACCACCTTCCGCGCCTTCCGCCGCGACGAGGACCTGGGCGAGTTCCGCGTGCGCATGGTGGGCGCGCACAACGCCTTCAACGCGCTGGCGGTGGTGGCCATCGCGGAGGAGATGGACATCCCGCTGGAGACGGTGCGCGGCGCGCTGGCGGAGTTCGGCGGCGTGCAGCGCCGCTTCACCGTGCGCGGCGAGGTGGGCGGCGTCACCGTGGTGGACGACTACGGGCACCACCCCACGGAGGTCATGGCCACGCTGTCCGGCGCGCGCCGCGCCTTCGGCCGCCGGGTGGTGGCCGCCTTCCAGCCGCACCGCTACACGCGCACGCACGACCTGATGAAGGAGTTCGCCACCGCGTTCAACGACGCGGACGTGCTCTTCGTCACCAGCGTCTACGCGGCGGGCGAGGAGCCGATCCCCGGCGCCACCGGCGACGCGCTGGCGGAGGCCATCCGCGCGCACGGCCACCGCGACGTGACGTTCGTGGAGAAGCGCGCGGACGTGGCCAGGGCGCTCCACGAGCGCGGGCGCGAGGGCGACCTGGGGCTGACGCTCGGCGCGGGCGACATCACCCAGGTGGGCCCGGACCTGCTGAACCTGATGGGCGCGGCGAAGGGCGGGTAGGGCATGGTGGCGGGCGAGGTGACACCGCTCGCGGCGCGCGTGGCGCGGCTGCCGGGCCTGGACGTGAAGCCGGGCGAGCCCCTGGCGCCGCTCATCAGCGTGCGCGTGGGCGGCCCGGCGGAGGCCCTGGTG
>JAFADT010000563.1 GCA_023424585.1 Pseudomonadota bacterium | reverse complement strand
AGCGTGCGCACCTCCGCCTCCAGCCGGCCCACTTCCGTCTGCGAGGCAGCGGTGGTGGCGCAAGCGGTCGGCGCGGACAGCGCGACGGCGGCAAACAGGCGGAAGAGGAAGGGACGCACCGGCACGGGCCTGGACGGAGGGAACTCCGGGTCGAGGATAGGAAGGCCGGTCGGAGACCGTCAAGAAAACGACCCCGGCCAGGCCCCGCTAGAAGCGGTGCAGCACGTAGTTGAGGTGCCGCCCGGTGCGCCCCGCGTCCCGCCGGTGCGAGAAGAACCGCTCCGGATCACACGCCGTACAGGCCTGTAGCACGTCCACCCGGTCCGCGCGCACCCCCGCCTTCACGAGCGACGCCCTCACCGCGCGCGGCAGGTCCAGGTGCGGCGTGTCCCCCGCGCGGATGACCTCCTCGCCGAAGCGCGCGCGGAAGCGGTCGCCCAGCTCGGCGGACACCTCGTAGCAGCACGCCTGGATGCAGGGGCCCACCGCCGCCAGCAGGTCCTCCGGCCGGCTGCCTCGCGCCACGAGCGCCTCCACCGCGCGGGCGCTGATCTCCAGGTCCGTGCCCCGCCACCCGGAGTGCACCGCCGCCACGCGCCGGCCGCGCGGATCCACCAGCAGCACCGGCACGCAGTCCGCGGTGCCCACCGCCACCCAGCTCCCCTCCCCTTCCGTCCACAGCGCGTCCGCTTCCCCCAGCGTCGGGCGCAGCACGTCGTCGGCCTCGCCGCGCGCCTCCAGCACCGTGTCGCCGTGCACCTGCGACACCCGGCAGAGCGCGCCCAGGCTCGCGCCAGCGGCCCGGGCCAGCCGGCGGTGGTTCTCCTCCACCCGGGGGCGCTCGTCGCCCACGGAGAAGCCCAGGTTCAGCGACGCGTAGGGCCCTTCGGACACCCCTCCCACGCGCGTGGCGAAGCCGTGCGGCACCGGCAGCAGCGCGGACCTGAGGAACTCGGGCGTGGACATGGGCGGCTCTCCTGACTCCGGGCACCCGCGGCCTTCAGCGGTGCGTCCACCGTGCCACGGGAGCAGCCCTTGAAAACAAGAACATGCCGGAGAACAACACCCTCGTTTCAATATTTCGACGCCGGCACGTTTGACAGGGCGTGTCACGCCCCTGACAATTTTGAACACTCCGTGACTCGCGGGCAGAACGCACGAGCGCGGAGCACACTGCGCCCCGCACATGGCCCTCGGTTCCGAGACGATTGGCAGGAAGCTCTTGTGGAGCATCGCGCTGCCCGGGTTGGTGGTGGCGCTCCTGGGCGTGGGCCACTTCTCGCGCGAGGCGCGACAAGCGGTGCGGGAGGGCACGCACCTGGAGGCGCTCGCGCTGGCGGAGGCGGTCGCCTCCACGTTCATGCTCCCGCAGGCGCCGGGCGCGGCGCCGCACAGCGCGGTGGCGGAGGTGCTGGCGTCGGACACGCGGCTGTTCCGCTCCGTGGAGGACCTGCGGGTGCTGACCCCGGACGGGCGCATCCGCTGGAGCCGGAAGCCGGCCGAGCAGGGCCACCCGCATCCGGAGGCCGCTCGGCTGTCCGCGACGGGGCCGGAGACGGCGCGCTCCAGCGACCAGGGCACGGAGGTGGTGCGGCCCCTGGGCGGCCCGGAGTGCTCCGGCTGTCACACCGGCGAGGCCGCGCAGCGCATGGGCGTGCTCCAGGTACGCCTGGGCGAGCCCGCGCTGAACCGCCAGCTCCAGACGGTGTTCCAGGACGCGCTGGGCGCGATGGTGCTCTTCGTGGGCATCCTGGGGCTCGTCACCTGGCTGTCGCTGCGCTTCGTGCTCACCGCGCCGCTCAAGCGGTTGAGCGAGGCCATGGGGCGCGCGGCGGACGGCGACCTGCTGGTGCGCGCGGAGGCCCGGGGCCCGGATGAGATCTCGCGGCTGGGCGCGGCCTTCAACCAGATGCTCGCGCGGCTCACCTCCATGAAGGTGGAGGAGATCGACACGCACCGCGACCTTGAGCTGGTGAAGGAGAAGCTGGCGCTGAAGGACGAGCTGGAGGAGCGCCTGCGGGAGCTGTCGCTGCTGTTCGACGTGGCGCGCTCGCTCAACGCCACGCTGGAGCTGGACGAGCTGTTGTCGCGCATCACCCGCATGGTGGTGGAGCAGCTGCACATCCAGGACTTCTCCATCATGCTCCTCAACGAGGAGGGCGTGCTGGAGGTGAAGCACGCGTGGCCGCAGGGCCGGGGCCTGGAGGGCCACACCTTCGCCATCGGCGAGGGCGCGTGCGGCCGGGCCGCGCAGTCGCGCAAGGCGGTGTACCTGCCGGACCTCACGGACAGCACCAGCATCTTCGCGCGGCGCGGCCTGCGCGGCGGCTCCGAGCAGGGCTCGCTGCTGGCGGTGCCCATGGTGCACGCGGACACGCTCCTCGGCGTCATCAACTTCCAGCGCCCGGAGACGGCGAGCTTCTCCAAGGAGGAGATCGAGCTCTTCACCGCGGTGGCCGACCAGGCCGCGACGGCGGTGACGAACGCGCGCCTCCACGCGGAGACGGTGAAGCTCACGCTGACGGACGCGCTCACGGGCATACCCAACCGCCGCCACCTCTTCCAGCGGTTGGACCTGGAGCTGGCGCGGGCCCAGCGCTTCGGCGCGCCGCTGGCGCTGCTGATGGTGGACGTGGACCACTTCAAGCGGCTCAACGACCTGGCCGGCCACCGCGCTGGCGACGAGACCCTGCGCCGCGTCTCCGACGTCCTGCGGACCCGCGCGCGCAAGGTGGACACGCTCGGTCGCTACGGCGGCGAGGAGTTCGTGCTGCTGCTGCCGCAGGTGTCCAAGGCCACGGCGGTGGAGGTCGCGGAGACGCTGCGCCGCGCGGTGGCGGAGGCCGTCACGCTCAACCGCCCGGGGCTGCCCGGAGGGCACGTCACGGTGTCCATCGGCGTCTCGCACTTCCCCACGGACGCGGCGGCGCAGGACACGCTGGTGGACTCCGCGGACGCGGCGCTCTATTGCAGCAAGCGCACCGGGCGCAACCGCGTGACGGCGTTCGAGCCCGGCATGGAGGTGCACCCCGGCCGCGAGCGCAGCATCAACGCGCCGCCCGCGGACGCGCCCTCCACGCCCGCCGCCCCCACGGGCATCGCGAAGGCCTGAGCGGCAGGAGGCCCCGGCCCCGGCGGCCCGGGGACTACCGCCGCACGAGCGTGCGGACCACGGGGAGCATCAGGTCCGCCCACTCCTCGTAGCCCGCCGCGGACGGGTGGAAGCCATCTGGGCAGAAGAAGTCCGGGCGCCGGGGGATCATCTCCCGGCTGGCGGTGTAGAGGTCCACCAGGTGCAGCCCGTGCGCGCGGGCCACGGAGGCGATGGCCGCGTTGAACGGGTCGATGCGCCCTTCGTACAGCGCGCTGGGCACCATCTTCGCCACCGGCGCGAGCGCCATGTCCGCGATGTTCACCACGACCATGGACGCGCCGGTCTGCTTCAGCCGCCGGGCGATGCGGTCCAGGTCGTCCTGGAACTCCGCCACCTCGGTGCCGCGCCAGATGTCGTTGGTGCCCACGCCCAGGGTGATGAGCGTGGGCTGCAACGCGATGACCCGCTTGAGGGCGTTGTTGACGACGTCGCGCACGCGCGCGCCGCTCTGCCCCAGGTTCGTGTGGCCCACGGGGAGGCCGTCCTTCCGGAGGCGGGAGGCGAGCCGGTCGGGGTAGCCCCCGCCCTGCGACGCCCCCACCCCCACCGCCGTGCTGTCACCCAACGAGACGTAGTTGACGCTCATCGACGTTCGCCCACCTCCGCGTTCAAGTCGGGGGCGTGAGTCCCCAAGCCCCGCCGTCCGACCTCAGGGCACGGTCAGCGCGCGCAGGAGGCGCCCGCCGCCGGGGCCGGCCACGCGCAGGAGCAGCGTGCTGCCCTTGGGCGCGGCGCGGATGACCGCGGCCAGCTCCTTCGCGCTCGCGATGGGCTTCTTGTTCGCCTCCACCACCAGCATGCCCGGGGTCAGCTGCGCGCGGTCCGCGGGCGAGCCCGGGACGATGTCCGTGATCAGCGCGCCGGCGCGCTCGGTGAAGCCGGCCTGGGACGCCGTGCGGGCGTCCAGGTCCTGCAGGGACACGCCCACGCGGCGCGAGCTGTCCTGCTCGTCGGTGACCTCCGGCTTCTTCTTGGACAGGCCCTCCAGGTCCGGGCGCGTGCCCATGGTCACCTTGACGTCCTGCTTCTTGCCGTCGCGGTAGAGGGTCAGCGTGGAGACGGTGTTGGGCCGCTTGAGCGCCACGGTGCGGGTGAGCTCGCTGTCGGAGCGGACCTGCTTGCCGTCCACGGCCACCACCACGTCGTCCGGCTTGAGGCCGGCCTTGGACGCCGGGGAGTCGGGGGTGATCTGCGTGAGGATGGCGCCCTCGCTCACCGGCAGCTTCAGCGCCTGGCCCAGCTCGCGCGTGAGGGGCTGGATGCCCACGCCCAGCCAGCCGCGCGTGACGGCGCCCTCCTTCTCCAGCTGCGGCAGCAGCGCCTTGATGAGGTTGCTGGGCACGGAGAAGCCGATGCCCGTGCCGCCGCCGACGATGGCGGTGTTGATGCCCACCACCTCGCCCTTCATGTTGAAGAGCGGGCCGCCGGAGTTGCCGGGGTTGATGGCCGCGTCCGTCTGCAGGAAGTCGTCGTAAACGCTGGCGCCAATCTCACGGGCGCGCGCGGACAGGATGCCCACGCTCACGCTGGAGGCCAGGCCGAACGGGTTGCCGATGGCCAGCACCCAGTCCCCCACGCGCACGGCGTCGGAGTCGCCCAGCTTCACGGTGGGGAGCTGATCCACCTTCTCCTTGATCTTCACCACGGCCACGTCGGTGAGCGGGTCGCGCCCCACCACCTCGCCCGTGAACGAGCGACCGTCGTCCAGGCGGATGGTGATGGTCACCGCGTCCTCGACGACGTGGTTGTTGGTCAGCACGATGCCCTTCGGGTCGATGATGAAGCCGGACCCGGCGCCCTGGCGGATCTGCTCACGCTCGCTGCGGCCGCGGCCCCGGCCGTTGCCGCCGAAGAAGCGGTCGAAGAGCGGGTTGTCCTCCATGCCCGCCGGCATCTCCGGCTTCGCCTGCACGTCCACGTTCACCACGGCGGACTTCACCGAATCCACCAGCGGCGCCAGCGAGGCGAGCGACTGGGCCTCGGTCGTGGCGGGCTGGAGGTTGCTGGCCTGACCGGAGACCGCCCGCTGCGTCTGGGGCGTTGCGGGCCTGGCGGCGGGGGCCTGCGCGAGGGCGAGCGTGGGCGACGCCAACACCAGCACGGCGGCCACGAGCTTGCGACGGAACGGAGGGAGCGTGTGGGTCATGGATTTCCTTCAAGCTAAAGCGGAAACGAAGCCCCGCAACCGGAACGACCTCGTCCGGTGACAGGAGGTGAACCCCCGGGCCGGCCGCCTGTTCCCGGACCGCTCAACCGGGCCGGTAGACGCGGTAGTCCAGCTCGGGGAACAGGTTGTCGCGGCCCTCCACGTGGGAGAGCCAGGACTCGTCGACGGCGTCGGCGCGCACCTGGTCGTGCAGGCGCAGGAAGCGCTGCAGGTGCTCCTTCGTGCGGCGCACGGCGTAGTCCACCATGGTGCCGGTCTTCATGATGAAGGCCCAGTCGGAGGCCTGCGCGAGGAGCAGCTCGCGCGCGGCCTGGTTCAGGGCCCGGCGCGTGAGGGACGGCGCGTCCGGGAAGTCCCGGGCCAGCTCCGCCATCCGCCGCGCGGCGTGGTCGAGGTGGCGGTAGATCCAGTCGTTCGTGCCGTCGAGCCACATGTTCGCGTACCCGCCCGCGCCCCAGGAGGACATGGGCGGCGTGGCCACCTGGTTCTCCGGGTGCTCGCGCAGGTCGTCCAGCGGGCTGATGAGCTGGATGCGGCTGGGGTTGCGCGCGGCCTGGCGGATGAGCGCGTCGATGAAGTGGGGGCCCTCGAACCACCAGTGGCCGAAGAGCTCCGCGTCGTAGGGGGCGACGACCACGGGCTTGCGGCCGCCCATCCGCGACGCGAGGTACTCGAACTGGCGCTCGCGGTTGAAGAGGAAGTTGCCCGCGTGGACCCAGGCGCGCTCGCGGGCGGCGGCCGGATCATAGGGCTGCTTGTCGTTCGTCTTGCCGGTGATGCGGAAGTACTTGAAGCCGGTGTTCTTGCGGTCGCCGGTGGGCTGGATGAAGGGCCGGATGTAGTCCAGGTCCAGGTCCCAGCCGATGTCCCGGTAGAACTCGCGGTAGACGGGGTCGCCGGGGTAGCCGTGCTCGGTGCTCCAGACCTGCTGGCTGCTCTCCGTGTCGCGCGCGAAGGCCGCCACGCCGGGCTCCGTGAAGATGGGCGCGTAGGGGCCGTGCAGCGGGCGGGGCGTGGCGTCCGTGAGCGCGTGCGTGTCGACGAAGAAGTAGCGGATGCGCTCGGCGGCGAGGATGCGCTCCAGGCCCGGGAAGTAGCCGCACTCGGCCAGCCAGATGCCGGCGGGGTCGCGGCCGAAGTTCTGGCGGTAGTGGTTCGCGGCGACCGTCACCTGGGCGCGCACGGCCTCCGGCGTCTGCTGCATGAGCGGCAGGAAGCCGTGGGTCGCGTTGCAGGTGAGGATGTCCAGGTGGCCCGAGTCCTGGAGCCTGCGGAACGCGGCCACCAGGTCGCGCCGGTAGTGGTTGTGGTACGCGAGGCGCAGCGACTCGAAGTGGTCGCGGTGGAAGACGGCCAGCGCGTGGAACGTGGGGTCCTCCCGCGTGCGATGCACCTCGCGGGCGCCCAGCTCGCAGAGCAGGTCCAGCCGCCGGGCGTAGCGCTCGCGCAGCAGGTCGTCGTTGAGCATCGACACGAGCGTGGGCGAGAGCGTCATCGTCACCCGGAAGGGGACGCGGTCCTCGACCAGCCTGTCGAACACGCGCAGCAGCGGCAGGTACGTCTCGGAGATGGCTTCGTAGAGCCAGTCCTCCTCGAGGAAGTCTTCGTATTCAGGGTGGCGGACGAACGGCAGGTGCGCGTGAAGGACCAGCGCGAGGGAGCCCAGGCTCATAGGTCGGTCGGAGAGGCCGTGCGGGTTCACTTCCGTCCACGGCGCGAAGACCGGGACTTGGAGGGTTTCGGGGCCGCCTTCCGAGCGTCCGCCTTGGCTGCTGCGGGGCTCGAAGGGGTCGGGGTTTCAGGGGTGGCTGGAGGCGCCGCGGAGGGCTCGACCTTCGCGGGCGCGGGGCGGCTCGGAGGCTCGGCGGCCGGTGCGGCCTTGCGCGCGACCTCGCGGGCCCTGTCGAGGGCACGCTGCTCAGACGCGGTGGGGCCGCGCGCCACGCTCATGGCCCATGGGTTCTGGGGAGGCTCGGGCTCCGCGGGCCGCCACGAGTCCGTGGAGGCGGCTTGAGCTGGTGCACCGTCGGCCGGACGCGACGACGGCAGGTCCCGCGCTTCGAGCATATCCGCCCGAGACCAAGGGGCAGGTGCCTGCGCGACCGGTCCCTCCGGAGACCAGGAGTCAGCGGGCGACCCACCAAGGCGCGGCCGATCCGAAGCACCCGTCGCGCGATCCTCGGACAGGTGGTGTTGATCCGCGGTCCCGGTCGTCCGAGGCACGGCGCGAGCTTGCTGATCCGAAACTCCCGTCGCGAGATCCACGGACAGATGGCGCTGATCCGAAGCCCCAGCCGCACGTGGCACGCTCAAGTACCGCTGGTCCGAAGCCCCAGCCGCACGCTCCACGGACAGATAGCGCTGGTCCGACGCTCCAGCCGCGCGCGGCACGCTCAAGTACCGCTGGTCCGAGGCCCCGGCCGCACGAGAAACCGTCAGGTACTGACGGTCCGAGGCCCCCTGCGCGCGCGGGACCTCTCGCGCCCCCTGCCCGCCCGCGCCCTCGACGTAGCGCTGGTCCGAAGCGCCCGGCGCGCGCGGTATCTCCAGATAGCGGTACTCCGAAACACCGCCCGGAAGCAGCGTCTGCCCGTACCGCTGCGCAGAAGCCCCTGGGGCGCGCGGCACCTCCAGATACGGAGAGCCCGTCACGCCCACGGCCTGCCCGTAGCGCTGATCCGAAGCCCCCGGAGCCCGCGCCACGGACAGGTAGCGCTCCTCCGACG
>JAFADT010000546.1 GCA_023424585.1 Pseudomonadota bacterium | reverse complement strand
CCCTATGTGTGTGCAGGGATGGCTCATCCGCCTGCCTGGTCGGGGGACGGCAGAGGCGGACGCAAGGGGAGGCTTGCCCGCGCGGGGCTGTCCGCCGGACGTCGGGCCCGGTGGCCCGGAGTGCGAGCCAGCGAGCCCGACCCCGCGGGACTCAGGGGCCCACAGGGGGCTGGGTCACGTCGCCGCCGCCGGGCGCCGTCACGGAGTTGCTGGACGTGTTGCTGTCCGGCGACAGCGTGGTGGACTGGGAGCCGCCCGTGATGCTCGGAGGCGTGGTGCTGGGGGCCGGAGGCAGCACCACGCCCGTGCTGGACATCGTCCCCGTCGGCGTGCCCGGCGTCACGGTGCTGTTGGAGGCGCCCGGCAGCGAGGTGCCGGGCGTGGTCGTGGCGGGCGGCATCAGCGCGCCCGTGGTGTCGGTGGAGCCGGTGGAGCCCGTCACGGCGGAGCCGGTCCCGGGAGCCAGCACCGCGCCCTCGCCCGTCACGGTGGTCGCGCTGCCCGGCGCCACCACCGTGCCGCCGCCCGTCACGGTGGTCGCGTTGCCGGGGCTGGGCGGCAGGGTGTCGGACGCGCTGCCGGAGAGGGACGGCTGGGGGCTGTACGGCTGCGGAATCACCGCGCCCGTGCTCGTGCCGCCGCCCGTGCTCGTGCCGCTGCCGCCCGTGCCCGCGCTGGGGGTGTCACCCAGCGGCTGCGCCACCGGGGTGTCCAACGCGCCTCCGCTGGGGGCGGGCGTGCCCGCCGGAGCCCCGGGGTTCGGCTGGCCGGTGGTGATGGCGCCCGCGGAGGTCGGATCCACCTGCGCGCTCGCGGAGCCCAGCGCCAGGGTGCCCGCCGCCACGCTCATCCAGATCCATTGCTGAGACATCGTCCTCGCTCCTTGCCGGTAGGGGGCCGGGCGGAGGGCTCCCCGGCCTAGGGGGTGGGCGTGGGCCGCTGGGGGCCCGGGCCCTCCCTGATGAGGTGCTCACCCCGGGGCTGTGAGGGAACCGCACGGTGGCGCCGCTTGCGCTCGGAGAGCACCAGCAGCAGGGCCGGGAAGCCCACCAGCATGATGAGCAGGTTCATCCCGAACCCCACGTTCGCCAGGGCGCCAATCGAGTTGAGCCCCGGGTGGTCCGCGAGCAGCAGCGCGCCGAAGCCCACCGCGCTGGTCATCAGGCCGCCGCAGATGGCCTTGCCCGTCTCCGAGTACACCCGCACGAAGTCGCTGCCCGGCGACGCGAGCCGCGTGATGAGGTGCACGCCCGCGTCCACCGTCGTCCCGATGAGCACCGGGATGACCAGGATGTTGAGGTAGTTGAACTCCATGCGCAGCACGGGCATCAGCCCCAGGAGCGCGAAGAGCGACACCACCGTGGGCATCAGGCACAGGAGCGCGACGCGCAGCCCGCCCAGCGTCAGCCACATGGCCAGCAGCACCGCGAGCGTCGAGCCCAGCAGGATGAACGGCGCCTCGTGCGCCACCAGGTTGAAGATGTCCGCCTGCACCAGCGCCTCGCCGGCCACGACCGCGGGCCGGCCATCCGGCAGCGTCACCCCGCGGACCTCCTTCGCCAGCCGGCGCGTGGCCTGGCCGTCGGACTGGTCCACGGACGGGTACACCAGCACGAAGCCGGTGCCCGGGCCGTCGCGCCCCTCGAACTGCTGGCGCACGCTGGACGGCAGGTCCGCCACGGTGAAGGGCTTCGCCGCCACCTGCCTGCGCAGCTCCGCCAGCTGCTGGCGGTGCTCGGAGGTGAGCTGTCCTTCGGGCACGCTCTCCAGCAGCTTCCCGATGTCCGCCAGGATGGCCTGCTTCTCCCCCTGCCGGTCCGGCACCAGGGTCGCGAGCGCCGCGACGAAGTCCACCGTGGAGCTGGCGCCCCGCTGCTGCTTGCGCGCCTGGATCTCCCGGGCGACCGCGGCCTCCTCCTCGCGCGAGCGCGTGAGCACCACGAGCGGGACCTGCGAATAGCCGATGAGCTGGTTGACGGCGCGGTCCAGGACGAAGGAGTCCAGGCGCTGGTCCTGCAACGAGCCGATGTCGTAGTCGAACCGCAGGCGCGGAATCTGCGTGAGCAGGCCCGCCACGACGAGCGCGGACACGGCGGTGAGCAGCCCGCGCCGGCGGGTGATGATGCGGCCCAGGGGGGCCTCCGTCGCCTCCGTGGAGGACGCCCGGGGCCTCCAGCCGTGGCGCGCCACCAGCCCCAGCACCGCGGGCAGCACCAGCACGTACGCGAGGATGAGCACCAGCATGCCCACCCCCGCGATGACGCCGAACTCTCGGAACGCCCTGAGCCGCGAGGTGCCCAGCACGAAGAAGGTGAGCGCCGCCACCAGCGCGGACACCAGCGCCGAGCCGCCCGTGTGCGTGAACGACTCGCGCGTGGCCTCCTCGGAGGACCGGCCCTCTCCGCGCAGGGCGAGGTAGCGGCCCAGCAGGTGGATGCCGTGCTCCACGCCCAGGCCGCCCAGGATGGCGCCCAGGAAGGCCGTGAGCAGGTTCACCCGGCCATACGCCACGCCCACCAGGCCGTAGGTCCACGCCAGGCCCGCGCCCACCGGCGCCAGCACCATCCCCACCGCGAGCAGGCTGCGGAAGTGCAGGACCAGGTAGAGCAGCACCAGCACCGAGGCCACCGTCGAGGCCACCGCCACGTCGTGGGTGATCTGCGCCTGCTGATCCATCTTCTTCTGGTACGAGCCGGTGAGCTCCGTATGGAAGCCGGGCCCGTACTTCGACAGGTCCTGCTGCTCCAGCACGCCCCGCACCTCGTCGACGATCTTCGTCGAGAAGGTGAGGTCCGCGGACGACATCTCCGGCCTGGCCAGCACCACCACGCGGCGCGCGGCGGGGTCCAGGTAGTAGTCGCTGGGGTGGCTGGAGAGGCGCGTCACCGCGCCGCCGCCGTACTTCCGCTCCAGGTCGGAGAAGTCCAGCGACGGGGCCGGCTCGTCGTCCAGCGACACGAAGAGCGGGTTGGCGCGCTGCCGCTCCCAGCGCAGGCGCGCCTCGATGCGGCGCTCCACCTCCTTCAGGTCCTCGGGCGACAGGAAGTAGAGCGCGTGGCTGCGGAAGAAGCTGCTGGGGCGGGTGATCTCCACGTAGCGGATGCCCGGCAGCGCCTCCAGCTTCGGCGCCAGGTCCTCCGCGAAGCGCTGGAGCTGCGCCGGGTCCGCGTCCTCTCCCACCACCACCACCCACCCCTGGGCGCCGAAGCGCTCCTCCAGCGTGTGGATGGCCTGCACGCTCTCGAACGAGGGGGGCAGCAGGTCCACCAGGTTCGCGTTGAGGGCCAGGTGGCGGGCGGACAGCATGCCCAGGGCGGACAGCACCAGGGCGCAGACGAGCGCGACGCCGGGACGGCGGTGGTTGTGCGCGGCCAGCGCACCCATCGTGCGCTCCACGCGGTGAATCCACCCGCGCTCCGCGGCTGAGGTCGGGTTCGAGGCCATCGAGCGTGGACGCCCGCGCTCCGGGAGCCGGCACCGACCGGACCGGGGCACGCGGACGCATCCCCTCCAAGCGGCGCCTGCTTCCCAAGCAGGGCCCGTGTCGAAGCAGAAGCTGGCCACGCCGCGCCCCACCGGCATGACGGCGCGAGGGGCGGCCCGCCTGCTCCCCGGCGCTCACGGGGCCTGGGGCAAAATGCCTCAAACCCAGGCGCGCTGCGGTTCCCCTGGCACGCCCCACGCCGGGGCGGCATACATGGCGGGGTTCGTTGATGCCCCCTTTGTTCCAGGGACAGGCGTGCGGCCAGTGGAGGCCTGGGGCCGATGCCTGGACGCACGATGGCCCGGGGCATATACGCGTGAGCGGCCCGGTTCGTCCGGGCTCAAGGTTTTCCCCGCCGTCACGGCGCGGGCTTTCAGCAGGAAGTCACATCCATGAGTGAGACGCGGTGGTCCGGGCGGTTCGAGGCGGCGATGGGCTCGTTGGCGGCCCGCAGCCACCAGCGGCCCTGGGTGGCGCTGTTCGTGACGCTGGTCCTCACGGGCCTGGGCACCTTCTTCGCGCGCGACCTGCGCCTCAACGCGGACCTGGCGAACCTGCTACCCAAGTCGTTCCAGGCCGTGCAGGACCTGGAGAAGCTGCGCACGCGCTTCGGCGGCATGGGCAACGTGGTGGTGGCCGGCATCGGCGCGGAGCCCGAACAGCTCAAGCAGTTCGTGGATGACCTGGCGCCGAAGCTGGCGACGCTGTCGGAGATCCGCTTCGTCAACGCGCAGCGGCCCAGCCAGTTCTTCGAGGAGCACGGCCTCTACTACGTGGACCTGCCGGACCTGAAGACCATCGAGCAGCGCATCGACGCGCGCTTCGCGTGGGAGAAGGAGCAGGCCAACCCGCTCTTCGTGCGCCTGGAGGACGAGCCGGCCCCGTCGCTGGACTTCAGCGACATCCAGAAGAAGTACACCGGCGGCGCGAACATGCGGCTCGCGGGGCAGGGCGGCCTGTACTACCTGGATCCGCAGGAGCGCATGGTGGTGATGCTCCTCAAGGCCAAGGGCTCCTCCGCGGACCTGGGCTACTCCAAGACGGTCATCTCCCAGGTGGAGGACTACCTGGCGAAGCAGGACCTGTCGAAGTACGGCCCCGGCTTCCACACGGAGATCACCGGCACGTTCAAGAAGAAGATCGACCAGCAGGAGGTCATCACCGGCGACCTGGCGCGCGCGTCCACGCTGGCGCTGGTGCTGCTGCTGGCCTACCTCATCTTCCACTTCCGCAGCGCGCTGTCCGTGGGCCTCACCATGGCGCCGGTGGTCGCGGGCCTGGCGTGGACCTACGGCTTCGTGGGCATCGCGTACGGGCAGGTGAACCTGCTCACGGGCTTCCTCGCGGCGGTGCTGGGCGGCCTGGGCGTGGAGCACGGCATCCACCTGCTGGGGCGGTGGGGCACGCTGCGCTCGGAGGGCATGACGTCGGAGGAGGCGGTGCGGGAGACGTTCCGGCACACGGGCTTCTCCGCGCTCATCTCCGCGCTGGTGGCGGCGCTCACGTTCCTGAGCCTGTCGTGGTCGGAGTTCAGGGCGTTCCACGAGTTCGGCGTCATCGCGGCGGTGGGCATGATGGTGAGCGTGGCGTCGTACCTGCTCATCCTGCCGGCGCTGCTGGGCCTGGTGTCGCGCTTTGGCTGGGTGCCGCGGGAGCACCAGTCGCAGTCCGGGCCCATGGCGATGCTCGCGCGCTTCCTGCCGCGCCACTACCGCGCGGTGGCGCTGGTCATCGGCGTGGCGCTGGTGGGGCTCATCAGCCAGGCGTACCGGGTGAGCTTCAACTACGACTCCACGAAGCTGGATGACGTGTCGCTGCCGAGCGTGCGGCTGGACCGCCGCATCGACCACATCCTGGGCTACTCCGCGACGCCGGTGGTGGTGCTGACGGACACGGAGTCCATGGAGCGCGAGGTGGTGAACCAGCTCCAGGCGCGCAAGGCGAAGTACGGCAAGGACTCCACCATCGACTTCGTGGGCGCGCTGGAGGACCTGGTGCCCCGGCAGCAGGAGGAGAAGCACGCGCTGCTCCAGTCCATCCACCAGAAGCTCCAGCGCATCGACCCGGAGCGGGTGGACAAGGCCCAGCGCGAGGACCTGGCGCGCGCGGTGAAGATGACGGCCGCGAAGCCCTTCGTGCGCGAGGACCTGCCGGTGAGCCTGCGCCGCCAGTTCGAGCCGGCGGTCGGCCAGAAGGGCGGCGTGGTGCTGGTCTACGCGAACGTGAGCCTGTCGGACGGGGCGGGCACGCGGCGCTTCACCAAGGAGGTGCGCAACCTCCAGATGCCGGACGGCAGCCAGGTGTCCGCGGCGGGCGAGGCGCTCATCCTGGCGGACATCCTGGACATGGTGGCGTCCGAGGGCCCGCGCATCCTGGTGGCCGCGGTCGTCAGCGTCTTCCTGGCCATGTGGCTGACGCTGGGCAGCCTGCGCAACGCGGTCATCTGCATGCTGCCCACGCTGCTCTCCATCGCGGCGCTGGTGGGCCTGATGGCCCTCATGGGCCTCCAGTTCAACTACCTGAACATCGTCGTCATCCCGGTGCTCATCGGGACGACGGTGGACGCGGGCGTGCACCTGATTGAACGGCTGGGTGAGCCGGGCTCGGACTTCGTGAGCGTCTACGCGGAGACCGGGCGGGCCATCGCGGGCGGCCTGCTGACGAGCGCCATCGGCTTCCTGGCGCTGGTGTTCGCCAAGCACCCGGGCCTCAACTCCATTGGCGACCTGGCCAACCTGGGCTTCGCGGTGAACATGGTCATCGTGCTGGTGGGCTTCCCGGCGCTCCTCCTGCTGGTGGACCGCTGGCGCCACAAGCACAGCACCACGCCCACCCCGGCCAGCGGCGACGGCGCCGAGCACCCCGCGGAGAGCTGAAGCGCGTCGGGCGCGCCCGTGCGGACAGGAAGGCCCCGGCCCTCACGCCGGGGCCTTTTCCGTTGCGCGCCCGGAGGGGCTGGGGCCGCTCCGTCCGGCGATATGGCGAGGGGCGGACGGGCACGGGCGCCCGGGACTCCCCGTCCCAACCTTCGTCCAGTATGGGACGTTCATACTTCAGGTATCAGTCCGGGCCGATGTTCGAGAACGCCTTTCTCGAAGCCTGCTCGAAGCTCCATCCCGCGGTGCCGCTCCTCTTCTACGGCCCGCTCACGCTGGGCCTGCTGGGGTGGGGCCTGTACGCGGGGCGGACGACGGTGGGGGCCAGCGTCCTGTTCGTGCCGCTGGGCCTGCTGACGTGGGTGGTCATGGAGTACTGCATCCACCGGTATGTCTTCCATTGGGAGGGCAGGGGGCCGCTCACCCGGCGGCTGCACGAGGTCGTGCACGGCTACCACCACAGGTACCCGGACGACCCCATGCGCCTGGTGATGCCGCTGGGCGCGAGCGCCCCGGTCGTCGGCCTCATCGGCGGGCTGCTGTGGTGGGTGGGCCGCCCGACGCAGATGCTCCCGTACTTCGTGGGCATCGTGTGGGGCTACGTGGCGTACGACTGCATCCACTGGGCCACGCACGCGCATACGCCGCGCACGGCCTGGGGCCGGAAGCTGCGCGCGCACCACATGGCGCACCACTTCGCGACGCCGGAGCGCAACTTCGGCATCAGCAACCGGTGGATGGACCGGCTGCTGGGGAGCGACGGCCGGCGCGACCGGCGCTCCGGGACGGAGTGAGGCGCCTGCCTACGCGGCCTGCTCCGGCACGCCCGTCCACGCGGCCACGAAGTCCGCCAGGCCGCGCAGCTGGCGGTCGTTGAGCGTCGCCTGCCAGCGCGCGTGGCGCACCGCCCGGTACGCCTCCGGCGCGTCCCAGCCGCGCGCCACCATCACCGCCAGCCCCATCAAGGGCCCGCGCCCCACGCCGTGCTCGCAGTGCGCGTACAGCACGCCGCCCGCGTCCAGCCGGGGCAGCGCCCAGCGCACGCCCTCCGACAGCTGCTCCACCGACGGCGGATGGCGGTCCGTCACCGGCAGGTTCAGGAGCTCGATGCCCAGCGCGGCCAGGGCCTCGCGGTCGTCGCAGCGCTCCGCGCGCAGGTCGATGACGCAGGTGATGCCGCGGGCCTTCAGCTCGCCGTAGCGCGCGCGGGACACGCTGCCGCCCACGTGCAGCCACGGGTTCACCTGGGACACGTTGAGGGCGCGCTTGCCGGGCAGCTTGGTGGTCCACTCCACCCCGCGCGCCACCACCCGCAGCACCTGCTTGCGCACGAACCCCCGGACCCCGGGGACGTGATGCACCGACCGCAGCAACGACTCGCTCACGCTGACGCACTCCCGTGCGGCTACTCGCCTTCCAACGTCACTTCCATCAACCCTTCCACCGGCGCCTTGCCCGGGCGCTCCATCACGCCCCGCAGCAGGTACGTCACCGGCGAGCCCACCATCGGCCGCACCAGGCCGCTCAGCACGCCCAGCGACTCGACCGGCGCGCTTCGCTGGAGCAGCGTCGTCCCCTTGAGCGTCATGGCCGGCTTGCCGTCGCGGTCGATGAACTCCGCCCTCCAGGTGCTCTTCGCCTTCTCACCCGTCTGGGTGAGCGTGAATGACTCCAGGAGCCGCGCGGCCCCCTTGTCCTCCCAGAGGTACACCGGCGCGTAGTCGCCGCCCTGGCCCTCGCGCCCCAGCACCACCGCGTAGGGCGGGCCCCGGAGCGCGCGGAAGCGCACCCAGCGCTTCGCCACCCTGGCCGGCGCCACCGTGCTGCGCGAGTGGTCCACGTACCCGCCGCCCGACAGCGTCACCGCCTCCGCCTTGGGCAACTGGAGCGTCACCTTCACGGGGCTGCCGGCCACCACCACCTCGTGGCGGTAGCGGTCCTTGCCGTCCTCCACCACGGAGCCCTCCGGCGACCACGGCTCCGGCTTGCGCGCGTACTCCAGCGTCACCCGGCCGTTGTCCAGGGGCGCGTCCACCGTCAGGCCGGTGTCCGAGGCCCGCGCGAGGCACGCGCCCACCTTCAGCGTGTCCGTGGTCGGAGCGTAGCTCCACTCCTTCGCGCCCAGGCGCGACTGCGGCGCCCAGGGGGCCTTGCCCGGCAGCAGCACGGTGGCGCGGCAGATGCCCGTGCGCGACCCCGGCCCGATGTTCGTCACCGTCAGGTTCACCGTCACGTAGGTGCCGTCCTCCGTGTCCGCCACGAAGGTGAAGCTCTCGCCGTACCGGTCGCTGGCGTCGAAGGACAGCCCCAGCACGCCACCCGCCGCCGCCGCCCCCGGGAGCGAAAGCAGGGCCCCCGCGCAGAGGGCCCTCAAGCCGCGGGTGAGCGCCTCACGCCGCATGGGGCCGCTGCTCCATGAGCTCGTCCGAGGCCTGGTCGTTGAAGACGTAGTCGCGCTGCAGGGGCAGGTTCCACGCGAAGTAGACCACCCCGCGCACCACCCACCAGCCCAGCGTGTACGCCAGCTGCGGGTGCAGCGTGAGCAGCGCCACGCCGCCCGCGTTGAGCAGCGCGCTCGTCGCGCTCACCAGCGTGTAGCGCGCCAGCTGCGGCGCCACCGCCCCCTGGCTGCGGAAGGTGATGACCCGGTTGAGGGAGTAGTTCACCACGCCGCCCAGCACGCAGCCGGCCACCGTGGCCCACACGGGGGAGAGGCCCGCCCACTCCACCATGCCCAGCACCGCCACGAAGTCCACCGCCGTGGCGATGGCGCCCGCCGCCGCGTTGAAGCCGAACAGGGCCACGCCCGAGCGCGGCTGCACCGGCTTCTTGGGCGTCAGCGCCCGCACCAGCGTGCGGAAGCGCGACACCGCCGTGACGTTGCTCAGGATGGCCACGAACACCAGGCCCGCCACCGCCAGCCAGTGCATGGGGTGCTTCTCCTGCGGCCAGAACAGCGCCTCCAGGATGGGCGACAGCGCCGTGCCCACGCCCAGGAACAGCACCCGCTCCAGCCGCTGCATCGCGCCGTCGCGCACGCTCACGCCCAGGCCCTCGCCCTTGGCGCGCACGTACGGCACCAGCGAGGAGCCCATCAGCGCCCCCAGCGCGGGCAGCAGCACCCAGGTGTCCCGGTAGTACCAGGCCAGGCCCATCAGGATGGCGGAGTCCACGTACCGGTCCAGCACGGAGTCCAGCGCCGCGCCCGCGGGGTTGGCCTCCTTGCGGGTGCGCGCCACGCGGCCGTCCATCACGTCCAGCACGCCCGCGAAGAGGAACAGCCAGCCGCCCAGCGCGAAGCGGCCCGCCGCCACCGCCACGCCGGAGGACACGCCCAGCAGGCCCGACAGCATGGACAGCGCGTTGGCCGGCAGCCCCGAGCGCAGGAGCACCTGCCATAGCGGCTGGATGACCCAGAAGAAGTAGTGGCGCAGGAAGAAGCCCACCAGCACCGACTTGCCGCGCGTCAGCGTCTCCGCGTCCCGGGGGATGCCCTTGATGGCGCAGCGGATGCAGAAGAGCACCAGGCCCACGAGGAAGTACGCGACCGCGAACAGCGCGGGCGCCAACGCGGTCCAGATGCGCGCCGAGGGCGACAGGTCTCCACTCAGCCAGGCCAGGACGTGGTCATGCACGGGTGTTCCCTCCAGACGGCAGGGTCATGGGCGCCACGGCTGGCGCTTCCACGGCCCGTCTTGCGAAGACGGCCCTCACGACGACGAAGGCCACGACCGCCGCGGTGACTCCCGCGAGCACGTCGAGGATGTAGTGGTGCGTGAGGTACACGGCGGAAAAAGCGACGAGCAACGCGAACAGCCCTGTCCCCACCCGCCACACGGGGCCCTTGTGCCAGAGCACGAGCACCATCATCAGCGGGTAGGCCGCGTGCAGCGACGGCATGGCCCCGAAGACGTTGGGGTTGCGGCCGTAGAAGTTCGCGAAGTAGTGGATGCCGAAGAAGGCATCGAAGCGCGCGGTGCCCGCCGGGCTGGGCGGCGCCGCCAGGTCCGCGAGCCCCGGCCCGTACTTCAGGACGTACCAGGGGGGCGCCGCGGGGTAGATGACGTAGATGACGACGCCAATGGCGTTCACCACGAAGAAGGCCCAGCAGAGCTGCTCGAAGCGCGCGTCCTTCTTGAAGAAGAACCAGAGCGCCACGAGGAACACCTCGTAGATATAGGCCGCGTAGGCGAAGCCGCACAGCAGGTCCAACGGCGTGTTGGGGTGATGCGACCACCACTCGGGCCAGTGCATGCCCCCCGGGGCGGGGAACAGCGACTTCTCCAGGTTCCACAGGTCGCCGGTGTGGATGGTGCCGCGCACCCCCAGCCACAGCGACTGGCTGTCCAGGATCATCCCGGTGAGCCACAGCGGAAACGCGCCGCGGAGGAACCGCCGCGGGCCGGCGCCGGCCCAGGCCAGCACCACCAGCAGCAGGTCCGCCGCGACGTGCTCCCACCGGACCCTCCCGGTGGAGACCACCAGCGCGAAGTGGCCCGTCGCCATGACGGTGACGAGCCACTTGAACGCGGAGTCGTTCTTAGCGGGAGAGCGGGAGGTCATCCCCGTAGTAGTCCATCCCCAGGTGGGTGATCGGCTCTTCGCCCGCGACGACGCGCAGCGTGTTCTTCAGCTTGGTCAGCTGGATGAACAGGTCGTGCTCCACCGGCAGGCCCGCGTGGGCCATGGGGCTCTTGAAGTAGAAGGACATCCACTCCTGGATGCCCCGCCACTCCAGCCGCTTGGCCAGGTCCATGAACAGCGCGATGTCCAGGACGAGCGGCGCCGCCAGGATGGAGTCGCGGCAGAGGAAGTTGACCTTGATCTGCATCGGGTAGCCCAGCCACCCGGTGATGTCGATGTTGTCCCAGCCCTCCTTCGCGTCGCCGCGGGGCGGGTAGTAGTGGATCGACACCTTGTGCGAGTACTTGTTGTACAGCTCCGGGTACAGGTCCGGCTGCAGGATGGTGTCGAGCACGCTCGACTTGGTCACTTCCTTGGCCTTGAAGGCCTGCGGATCATCCAGCACCTCGCCGTCGCGGTTGCCCAGGATGTTGGTGGAGAACCAGCCCTCCAGGCCCAGCATGCGCGCCTTGAGCGCCGGCGCGATGACCGTCTTCATCATCGTCTGGCCGCTCTTGAGGTCACGGCCCGCGACGGGCACGCCCTCCTGCTTGGCCAGCTCCTGGAGCGCGGGCGTGTCCACGGCGGCGTTCGGCGTCCCGTTGGCGAACGGCACGCCTTCCTTGATGGCCGCGTAGGTGTAGAGCGCCGTGGGGTTGATGTCCGGGCTGTTCGCGTCCAGCGCCTTCTCGAAGTTGGCCAGCGTCTGGAAGGCCTCCGGCAGCGGGCGGAAGGTCTCCACGCTGCTGCACACCACCATCACGGCGCGCTTGGCGTTGAGCTCCTTCTTGAAGTCCCGGATGTCCTGGCGCAGCGCCTCGATGCTCTCGCGGTGCGTCTTGGTGGACTTGATGTGGTTGGCGGCGATGCGGCGCACGAACTCGGGGTCGTGCACGCCCGGCTTCGGCTTGATGCCCTGGAGGAAGGGCTTCACCTGCTCCAGGTGCTTGTCGGTCAGCACGCCCGAGCGCACGGCCACCTGGTAGGCGTCCTCGCTGATGATGTCCCAGGCGCCGAAGACGACGTCGTCCAGCGTGGCCAGCGGCACCAGCTCGTTGAGCTTCACCGTGCGGCCGTCGGTGCGCTTGCCCAGGCGGGCCGTGCCCATCTGCGTGAGCGAGCCGATGGGGGCGCCCTTGCCCTGCCGCGCCAGCTCCACCCCCGCCATCAGCGTGGTGGACACAGCGCCCAGGCCCGGGATGAGCACCGCCAGCTTGCCCTCGGGCTTCGCGACCTTCTTCTTGTTCTCCATCGTCCTGATTCCTTCGAAAGGCGGGAAATCGCTCCGCCCAATGAGCGTCTCCGAGTCCGTCCATCCGGCGCCGGCAACGCTGCCGGACGGAAGGTGGAAAATCTCGAAAGCGGATGGTTGATACTCTAAACCGTCTGTCACTTCAACGTGATGTGCGGACGGTGCCCGGCTCGTACCACGGCGGCGGCCGGCTGCATGACTCGGGCCGGGGCTCCGCTACAAGCCAGGGCGAACGGCGCTGTCAGAGAAACAGCAACCATGGGACAAAAGTCTCACCCACCACGGCGGGCACCCTCGGAGCGCCTGCCGGGTGGGCCGGGGTGGTACGGTTCTGTGCCTGTCCTGCTTTCACACACACCCTGACACGCGTGTCAGGTTTTGAGAGTGTGGGAACCGCCGGGATTCCGGCGGCCTTCCGCCGGATTCCCGATCAATGGCGCCGGGCCGGTCCCGTGTCGAGCTTCTGGTGGTCGCCCGGGTGGTACCTGTCGCCGGTGAGGACGGCTTTCACGAAGCCGACCAGCTGGACCATCTTGCTGCTGGGCGTGTCCCAGTACTCGGCCTTCTCCACGGAGACGCGCAGGAGGGCGAGGTTCGGATCATCCAGCCCCTGGGGGAACCAGGCCTTGAGGGAGGGGTTCCACAGCTCCCTGGCCCTGGCCTGGTCGTGGATCAGCTGGCAGCGGCCGCTGACGGACACGTACCGGTCCCGTGCGGGGTCGGCGTAGGCGAGGTTGACGTGGTGGTCCTTCTGGACCTCGTCCACCTTGTGGGTGTGGTCGTGGGTGAAGAACCACAGCTCCCCGTCGAAGTCCTTGTCGTAGGTCCACATGGGCCGGCTGCGCAGGCTGCCGTCGGTGTCCACGGTCGTCATCATCGCGACCTTGATGCCGTGGATGAGCTTGCCCAGGTGCTCCACCACGTCCTGCGGCGTCTTCGTCGTCGTCATGTGCTCGGCCTCCCTTGGGGGTTGAAGGTAGGCAGCGGCCGGGCAGCGAACACCGGGGGCGCGGGCGGGTCGGCGCCAGGGCAGCCGGGCGTGTGATAGGGGGCGTGCCGGGACCGCCCGCTTGTTTCTTCCCTGGGAACGAGGCGGGCCGGCCGGGAGCGACACGGATGCTGAAGACCGCGTGGAACGAGTGGAGCCTGAAGGCGCTGCAGCTGGAGACGGCGCTCCTGGCGCTGGAGGAGATCGAGCTGCCGGACGCGATGCACGCGCTCCAGGAAGCGGCCCAGCAGAAGCTGCTGGAGCTGGCGCGGGCGTGGCAGCAGACGCGGCCGGCGCGGGAGCCGCGCCAGTGGACGCGCGAGGAGAAGGCGGGGGGCACGCCTCGCGACGAGGAGCTGGCGGATCTGGTGAAGGGCTTCCGCGAGGACGGCAAGGAGTGGACGCTCTACCGGCTCACCAGCGACAAGAAGGAAGTGGTGGAGACGGTGGTGTCGGAGGGGCGCGCGTGCATGGCGGCCGGCGGCGAGTACTACCTGGGCCAGTGGGACGCGGAGGAGGGCGTGCTGGAGGTGGGGCGCGACGACGAGGCCGGCGAGCCCGGCACCGGGCTGGTGCTGGAGCCGGGCGGGGAGCTGCGCTACTCGCCCGCCCCCGACCTGTAGGCCGCGCCGCCTACGACTCGAAGAGCTTCACCATCCGCGCGCGCAGCTTCTCGTCGGGGAGCCGCCCGAAGCCCGCCTTCACGTTGTCCTCCAGGTGGGCGGGGTCGGACGTGGCGGGGAGGGGGCAGTTCACCGCGGGGTGGCCGAGGATGAACTTGAGGAAGAACTGGGCCCAGCTGGCGCAGTCGAACTCCGAGGCCCAGTCCGGCAGCGGCCGGCCCTTCATCTTGCGGAAGAGGCTGCCCTTGTCGAAGGGCTCCATCACGAGCACGGCGACGCCGTGCTCCTTCGCCGCGGGCAGGAGGCGCGCCTCCGCGTCGCGCATCGCGAGCGAGTAGGGCAGCTGCACGAAGTCCAGCTTGCTGTCGCGGATGTGCTTCTCCAGGTCGTCGAAGGCGCCGCGCAGGTAGTGGGTGACGCCCACGTAGCGGATCTTCTTCGCGGCCTTCAGCTCGCGCAGCACGGGCAGGTGCACGTCCACGTCCAGCAGGTTGTGCACCTGCATCAGGTCCATGCGGCCGTGGCCCATCTTCTGGAGGGAGGCCTGGAGCTGCGCCGCGCCCTCCGCCTTGCCGCGCGTCCAGACCTTGGTGGCGAGGAACGGCGTCTGCTCCTGGCCGGACCGCGCGAGCAGGTCGCCCACGACGGCCTCGGAGCGGCCGTACATGGGCGAGGAGTCGATGAGGCGCGCGCCCGAGGCGAGGAACCGCTGGAGGACCTCGGCCAGCGGCGCGCGCTCGTTCGCGCCGCCGCCGACGTCGAAGGTCTGCCAGGTGCCCATGCCGATGACGGGCAGGGCTTCGCCGGAGCTGGGGATGGGACGGGTGCGCATGCGGGGACCGGGGGTTGGAGGCGGGGCGGGCGCGG
>JAFADT010000540.1 GCA_023424585.1 Pseudomonadota bacterium | reverse complement strand
GGCCATTGGCTATTTCGCCGACCACATACTCGAACAATCTGGAATCATACCCGCGCTTCAGCATTACAAAATAATTGCTGCAAGCAGAGCAATCTCTTATTTAGCACCAGAATAAAAACTCTGATTATATTTGGTAAATATACCAATTCCCACTTTTCCGCATCAAAAACTGTTCCATCATCCAACAAAAAGTGTTCCTTAATGCATATTTTTTCAGTTCTGAATTGCATGAAACGACTGTTTTAAAAAATAAAGTGCTAGCAGTCAAAATATTATCCGTCAGCACCTTATATACATGATATTAAATTATCTTAATCCATTACGTCGCAAGGCTTTCACTCCATGCATTCTACTTCTGTTCCAATCTGCTTCCGCCGATAGCCGCCTGAGGCCGTCAACCATACCTTAGTTGCGTTAGAGCTAGGTTTTCCTTTACCTATGTGCACATGAATTGGTTCAAAATTTTCATTTGACCAGAAAAATACTAAATAAGAACCGATGCGAAACAGGCTAGGTAATTTTTATCCCCCCAGCCGCAGCATATTTATAAAGTAAATGAGCATTGCTGCGAAGAAATCTTTCAAATTTACTAATCTCTTGATCAGTGAAGCCTTCACGCCTAATCCACGTATATGTCGGCAAAACACACCTTGCCATATCAAAGCCTTCTTCGGTAGGGCGCTCAAAGTGAACCTCCACGCGTTGGACTCCATTATCTTCAATGATATGGGAATGCACTATCTCTGTTTCATCAGCAAAAGTCATATATGGATACATCATAAATAATCACCCCCCTATTTCTTTTAAATTTCCTTAAAAGAAACAACAATTTACCAATATTCATATATTTCCAGTATAATACATTTCATTACAATCATCAACTTGTTGATGAGTAACACAAAGAGGGTACTGCCACTTAAAATTAAGTGAGCGATACCCTTGTTCTCGTTGTTTATTCTAAATTTACTTCAATTGGTCTATTTTGCATTGATAGCCGCCTGGACGGCGGCTATCAAATACCAACAATCTCATTTTTTCACATTATGGAACACTTTTACTCAATTATCCCAAAGGGTATATAGCCTGATTTATCTTGCATTTTCGCTTTACGGGTGAACACAAAAGGCTTCCTGTTTTTTTCACAAGCCAATGCGTAATGACACAGTGCAATCCCCATATCCAAATCAGCTAACTTATATACAAGCGAAACTGGCAGTTTCAATTTCCGTTGATAAACCAAAACTTTGTCTGCCGTCTTTTCGAAATACCAAGGCTGAATATTCATACCCGATGGGGCTAAATGTACAGCTTGAATACACGCATCGTCCGGCGCGTTCGTGATTTCGTTTATCGGCTTGCGTTTGAATTCGCTCTTTTCCCTGTGCACCGGTTCCATGGTTCGACCAAAAGCCAGCGTGATAATGTCATTATCGGCATTGTTCTTATCAGTGTCCCTTGTCGAACCTAACCAAACGCTCCCGATTTCTTTTGCGTCAAGCCACAACACCAGCTGTTCGAATAGGAAACCAGCCGCCTCCATTTCACCGTTCTTTCCATTCCCGCTGACGATTAAATAATGCGGAGCTTCCGCTTTAAAATTGCCTTTCGTTGTCTTCGCAAAACGATATTCAAGTGCCACAGTGGGATAAAGCGACTGAAATGCTTTGATTGTATTTTCCATTTCGTCAATTATTTCCTTTGCCAACGGCTGCATTTCATATTTACGACTTGATTTACGCTGTGCAATCGAATGATATAAGTCCACATTCAGTTCCATTTCAAACTCTCCTTATTTGTTTTATAGCAGTTATCGAGCGTATTTCCTACCCGCTCGGCAATCTGAAAAATCTCAATCAAACAGTTTTTTCACCTAATTTCCCTAGCAATTTGCCGCTGATTTCTATAAAACGAGCGGTTTCTTCTTCGGTCAGGATTCCTTTATACTCGTTGTGTAGCTGATGCCATGACGATATGACTTCTTGTTGCATGACCAAGCCCTCTGATGTTGTACAAAGATAAACATTCTTTCCTTCTGTTTTTTTAGAAAGAAGCCCTTTTCTCTCCAACTTCTCAATTAGGCGTGTTATGGTGGACGGCGTCAAATGTAGCATTTCGCCAATTTCCTTTTGGTATATACCTCCTTTGAGATTGACAATGTACAAGAGCAACGCATGGCTCGGTGACAACCCTGTTTTGCTGAAAGCCTCATCCGCTATTTTCCCCAATTCTCGCGCAAGCTTTGTAGCAATAAAAAACAGGCAGCCATTAAGTTCGCAATCCTTTTCGTCTATATCATATTTACAGTCCAAATAATCACCTCATTTGTTTGTACATACAAATCATAATATACGTTTATTGCTTTGTCAATTAAACATATTGTTTCAATCATTCTATTCACCCATTTCAGATGGATAGGGCTAATCACTTATATTTTATAAAAGTGCAACTAAATCAATTTATGACTACCTCATTTTCCCTCTAAATCCCTGATTTTTTACAAAAATTAGGGTACTGGACACCAAAATCACTCAAGATTTCAGTTTCCAGCACCCTATATTTTGGCTTAATAAATTCCATCTAACCCTTGCTACACAAGGTTTTATGAGCCTTTTCTACGATTGACCCTTACCTTTCAGTGCTGCCTGGGCCGCAGCCAGACAAGCGATAGGCACCCGGAATGGTGAACAAGACACATAATTCAAGCCGATTTGGTGACAGAATTCGATGGATGAGGGATCTCCCCCATGCTCACCGCAAATGCCCACTTTGAGGCCTGGATTGGCTTCCCGGCCAAGTTGTACTCCCATTTTCATCAGCTTGCCCACGCCAATGCGGTCAAGAACGGCAAAAGGATTGTGTTCAAGGATGTTTTGCTCCAGATAAGCCGGAAGGAATTTGCCTTCAGCGTCATCCCTGGAGAAGCCTAAGGTCGTCTGGGTCAGGTCATTGGTGCCGAAGGAGAAGAAATCGGCGGCTGTGGCCACTTCATCGGCGGTCAGGGCAGCCCGGGGCACTTCGATCATGGTGCCTATTGTATAAGAGAAAGTTACGCCCTGTTCTGCCATGACAGTTTGGGCGGTCTCCTCGGTGACCTTGCGGAGTTTTGCCAGCTCCTTGACATGGATAACCAGCGGGATCATAACCTCCGGATAGATCTCATACCCTTCCTTGACAAGGCGGGCCGCTGCCTGGAAAATCGCCCGGGCTTGCATAGCATAGATCTCAGGGAAGGTGATCCCCAAACGGCAGCCCCGATGCCCCAGCATGGGGTTCATCTCGGACAGGGCGCGGACTTTTCTCAGGAGGGCTTCTTTCTCATTCAGTTCTTCTTCATGATCTCCCTGCATTTTCAGCTTAGTGATATCCACCACCAGTTCCTCGACATTGGGGAGGAATTCATGGAGGGGAGGATCGAGAAGACGGATGGTTACCGGGAATCCGGCCATAACTTTAAGAATCCCGTAGAAATCCTCTTCCTGCATAGGAAGAAGTTTGGCTAAAGCCACTTCTCTTTCCGGCAGGGTCTGGGCGAGAATCATTTCCTGAACAATGGGTATACGGGCCGGATCCATAAACATATGCTCAGTCCGGCAAAGCCCAATGCCCTGGGCTCCAAAATCCCGGGCCTTTTGAGCATCACGGGGGTTATCGGCGTTAGCCAGGACCTTAAGTGTACGAATCTGATCAGCCCAACTCAATAATTCCTTGAACTCTTCGCTGAGTTCAGGGTCAATCATGGGAACCTCTCCTTTAATGACACGGCCGGTCGTCCCGTCAATGGAGAATAAGGTTCCTTCCGAGTAAGTCACCCCATCGATGGTTACTGTATTATGGGCATAATCAATCCGCAGGGCCTCACAGCCGCATACCGCAGGTTTCCCCATATGGCGGGCAACCACAGCGGCATGGCTGGTCATGCCCCCCCGGCTGGTCAGAATCCCCTGAGCTGCCAAGATCCCGTGGATATCGTCCGGTGTGGTCTCAGTTCGCACTAAGAGGACCTTCTCGCCGGTGTGACCCAGGCGCTCAGCCTCATCGGCATCGAAAATAATCTTGCCGGAAGCTGCCCCCGGTGAAGCGGGAAGTCCTTTGGCAATAACCTCTAGTTTAGCTTCACTGTCCATACGGCGGTGGAGCAGTTGGTCTAACTGACCAGGCTCAATCCGGGCAATAGCTTCTTCCTTAGAGATAACTCCTTCCCGGCACAGCTCCACGGCGACGCGGATGGCTGCCGGAGCAGTGCGTTTCCCATTCCGGGTCTGGAGAATATAGAGTCTGCCCCGCTCAATGGTAAATTCAATATCCTGCATATCCCGATAATGGGCTTCCAGGCTATTTGAGGTTTCTACGAATTGAGCATAGATCGCTTTATTCTCATCTTCGAGGCTTTTGATAGGCTGAGGGGTACGGATACCTGCCACCACATCCTCACCCTGAGCATTCATAAGATACTCACCATAAAGGGCTCTCTCACCTGTGGAAGGATTGCGGGTGAAGGCTACTCCCGTACCGGAGTCGTTGCCCATGTTGCCGAAGACCATGGATTGCACATTGACTGCCGTACCGATGTCATCGGGAATGCTATTGATCCTCCGATAGACGATAGCCCGATCATTGTTCCAGGAACGGAAGACGGCTAAGATAGCCTGTTCCAGCTGTTGCATAGGATCTAACGGGAAAGGACTTCCTGTACGGCGCTGAATGAGCCTTTTATACCCTTCCACAACTCCCTTGAGGCTCTCTGCCGTAAGCTCCGAGTCGTAATTGACATTTTGTTTTTCCTTGGCTTCTTCCAGAATTCTTTCAAATTCATGATGCTCTACTTCCAGCACCACATCACCGAACATTTGAATAAAACGCCGGTAGCTGTCATAAGCAAACCGGGCATTCTGAGTAGAGGCAGCAAGACCCTCTACTGTCTCATCATTAAGCCCGAGATTAAGGATGGTATCCATCATACCGGGCATGGAGAATTTCGCTCCGGAACGGACAGAGACCAGCAAAGGATTATCTTTGTCCCCGAATTTTTTCCCTGTGGCCTTTTCTATATCTCCTAAAGCCGGACCAATCTGCTCCCATAGTCCCTCCGGTAAGTTACGACCCAGGGCATAATAGTCATTGCATGCTTCTGTGGTAA
>JAFADT010000479.1 GCA_023424585.1 Pseudomonadota bacterium | reverse complement strand
GCGTGTACCAGTCGCGCTTCGAGCGGGAGCAGGGCCGGCTGCCCGCCGCGCTCGTCGCCGCCGAGGCCGCGCTGGAGCGCGCGCTGGACCCGCGCTTCGCCAACCCCTGGGATGAAATCCTGGCCCGCCGCGCCCTGGCGCCGCTGGTGTCCCAGGAGGAGGGGGACGCGCACCTGCGCCACGCGCGCCTGCTGGCGGAGTCCACCGGCAACGTGCTCCAGATGGGCCTCGTCTACCTCCAGCACGCGGAGCGGCGCGGCGACCCGGAAGAGGCCCTGCGGGAGCTGGAGATCGCCGAGCGCGCCTTCGCCAACGCCCGGGCCACGCACCTCCAGCAGCTGGCCCAGTCGCTGCGCGGCCCGCTGGCGCGCCAGAGCGAGGACGTGAAGCAGAGCGCCTGAAGGCCGGGTCGTGCATAGGATGGGGCCATGGCCTCCTCCCCCCTGCGCTTCTGCCTGGACTACCTGTCCCCGTACGCCTACCTCGCCTGGCTCCGCATGCCCGCCATCGCGCAGCGACACGGCCGTGTCGTGGAGCCCGTGCCGGTGCTGCTCGCGGGGCTGCTCAACGCCGTGGGCTCCGTGGGCCCGGCGGAGATCCCCGCCAAGCGCGTCTATCTCTTCAAGCAGACGTTCCGCATCGCGCACGAGCAGGGCGCGCCCTTCGCCCTGCCGCCCTCGCACCCCTTCAACCCGCTGTGGGCCCTGCGCGTGACGGCCGCCGTGGACGACGTGGCGGAGCGCACGCGGCTCACCACCGCGCTCTACTCGGCCGCGTGGGGCCAGGGCCGGGGCATCGAGACGCCGGAGCAGGTGGGCGCGGTGCTGACGGAGGCCGGCTTCGACGCGCGGGCGCTGCTGGAGCGCTCGCAGCTGCCGGAGGTGAAGGACCGCGTGCGCAGGAACACGGAGGACGCGCTGGCCCACGGCGCCTTCGGCGTGCCGTCCGTGCTGGTGGACGACGAGATGTTCTGGGGCGTGGACTCGCTGGGCCACCTGGAGCGCTACCTGGAGGGCCGCGACCCGCTCACCCCCGCGGACCTGGCGCGCTGGAGGGACCTGCCGGCCACCGCCACCCGGCGCCCGGATGGAAAGCCGCGCCCGTGAGCGTGCTCGGGCAACTGGGGGTGGCCGTCGCGGGGCTGGTGCTCGCGGGCGTGCTCCTGTTCCTCAACCTCTGGCGCGCGGTCCTCTACCTCTTCCCCCACACCGTCCGGGTGGAGCCGGAGGCCCCCGCGGACCAGATGGGCCTGCCGGACGGCTTGGGCCCCCTGGCGGGCCAGCTCCAGGCGCTGGGCTTCGCGCCGCTGGGCAGCCACGAGGAGAAGCCCCTCCTCCAGAAGGCCACCCGCTCCTACGACTGGGCGCACGCGGGCGAGCGCGTCTTCGCCACCCTCTACGAGGGGGCCGACCTGCTGCCCCGGCTCTACCTGCTCACCCCCCTGGCCTCCGGGGGCTTCGTCGTCACCGCCAGCTACCGGCGCCCCGCGCTGGACCTGCCCGGCTACCGCTCGGGCTCGCTGGAGGACGCCGCACCGGAGCGCCTGTTGCGCGCGCATGTGCGACGGCTCGAGGGGTTGGAGCGGGCGGGCCCGGAGGGCTTCACCTGGGAGGGGCGGGTCCAGGCGGCCAGGGCCTGGTACGAGGGGCTGGGGCGCAAGGAAATCCGCCGGCAGAACCTCCAGGGCCTGTTGTGGACGGCCATCGCGCTTGCCATGGTCGCCAGCGCCTTCCTGGGCCAGCGCGCGGGCTGACGGCCCCCTGGACGCTTTTTCCACGTCACGTCATGCGTGCACCGCGAGCCCTGGAAGAGTAGGGAGACGAGCACCATGAAGAGCGTGTCCAAGAACGAGGAAATCTACTTCCTGTCCGGCAAGCGCACCCCGTTCGGTACCTACGGCGGCAGCCTCAAGGACCTGAGCGCCACCGACCTGGCCGTGGAGTCCGCGAAGGCGGCCCTGGCCCAGGCGGGCGTCTCCCCGGAGCTCATCGAGCACGTGGTGTACGGCAACGTCGTCCAGACGAGCGCGGACGCCATCTACCTGCCGCGCCACGTGGGGCTGCGCACGGGCGTGCCGGTGCCGGTGCCCGCGCTGGGCGTCAACCGGCTGTGCGGCTCCGGCTTCCAGGCCTTCGTCACGGCCGCGGAGATGATGCTCACGGGCGGCGCGGAGGCGGTGCTGGCGGGCGGCACGGAGTCCATGAGCCAGGCGCCCCACGTCATCCGCGGCGCGCGCTGGGGCCTCCCGCTGGGCAAGGGGAGCCTGGAGGACATGCTCTGGACGGCCCTCACGGACAGCTACACGGGCAACGCCATGGCGCTCACCGCGGAGCAGCTGGCGGTGGACTACGGCCTCGGCCAGGACGACGTGGACCAGTACGCGGTGCTCACCCAGAAGCGCTTCGCCGCGGCGCAGGAGGCGGGCCGGCTGGCGGAGGAGATCGCGCCGGTGACGCTCAAGGGCAGGAAGGGCGACACGGTGGTGGCCCGGGACGAGCACAACCGCCCGGAGACCACGGTGGAGGGCCTGCGCAAGCTGCCCAAGGTGTTCAAGAAGGACGGCGTGGTGCACGCGGGCGCGGCCAGCGGCATCTGCGACGGCGCGGGCTCCATGGTGATGGCCACCCGCGGCTTCGTGGAGAAGCACGGCCTGAAGCCCATGGCGCGGCTCGTCAACTGGGGCGTCGCCGGCTGCGACCCGCGCATCATGGGCATCGGACCGGCGCCGGCCATCCGCAACCTGCTCAAGCGCGCGGACGCGAAGCTCACGGACGTGGACCTCTTCGAGGTCAACGAGGCCTTCGCGCCCCAGTACCTGGCGGTGGAGAAGGAGCTGGGCCTGCCACGCGACGCCACCAACGTCAACGGCGGCGCCATCGCCGTGGGCCACCCGCTGGGGGCCTCCGGGGCGCGCATCACCATGACGCTGGCGTACGAGCTGAAGCGCCGGGGCGCCCGCTATGGTATCGGGTCCGCCTGCATCGGCGGCGGCCAGGGCATCGCCGTGCTGATCGAGGCGCTCTAGGCGCGCGGGCGACGGGGCAGACGACTTCCGGACGGGACGTGAGATGAGCAACGAGGTGGACGCGAAGACGGCCCGCGAGCGGGCCAAGGCCATCGCCGAGCAGCGCCGCGCCGAGCGCCGCAACCGCAAGCGCCGCTGCGTGGTGTGCGGCGTGGAGGAGAGCGACAAGACGCCCCTGACGGCCCACCCGGAGGGCATTGGTCCCGCCTGCAAGGACGAGGTCAACTGCCAGACCCGGCGCGCCGCCGCCGGTCGCTGAGGCACCCGGCCGTGCGCCCACTCCGCCCGCCGCACTGTCGGCGGGTGGACGGTGGGCGGGGGCCCCTGCTGCTTCCCCGCGGAGGCCCGGCGGGGGCCGGACGCGCCTCCGGGGCCGTATTGTCGGGCCCGTTTCTTGATGGCGCTCCCGACTCGGGGTAAACATTTGTAATCTCTGGTGACACGAGGGTTGGAATGGGCGTTATCAGCTTCACGGGAGTCAAGGTGTTCTCCACCACGCTCGCGCGCGATCGCGAGAACATGGGTGAGAACATCACCAAGTGGCTGAAGGAGAACTCCTCCGTGGAGGTCGTGGACAAGATCGTCACGCAGTCCTCGGACAAGGAGTTTCACTGTCTGACCATCACGCTGTTCTACCGCCACAAGGCCTGACGGCCTCCCGGCCGGACTGAGGAAGGCGTGGGATGCGAGGGCGCTTCTCCCGGGTGACACCGGGTGGGGCGCCCTTCATCGTTTCTGGATTTGGGGTTGCGGACCGGGCGCTGTTCCACCACCTTTGGGCCTCTATGCGACCGATGCGGGGCTACAACCGAGGCGGCGGCGGTTTCGGCGACATGTTCCCGAGCCTGGATTCGATGGCCGCCAAGCTGGCGATCGCGTTCGTGGGCATCTCCGCCCTGTTCCTGGCGACGTCACGGGGGCAGGGCGCGCTGCTGCTGCTCAACCCGGCGGACGTCATCCTGCGCTTCCGCGTCTGGGAGCTGTTCACCTACGGCTTCGTGGCCACCGGGCCGCTGGGCATCCTCTTCGGCGGCCTCATCATCTGGTCCATCGGCGGCTTCCTGGAGTCCACCTGGGGCGGCAAGCGGCTGCTGCTGGTGGCGCTGGGCATCCCGGTGGTGGCGGGCCTCATCACCACGCTGCTGGCGCTGGTGATGCCCATGAGCGTCTACGCGGGCGGCACCGTGATGACGGCGGTGCTGTGGGTGGCCTACGGGCTCGTCATCGGCAAGGGGCAGACGAACTTCTGGGGCATCCCGCTGACGGGCAACTGGTTCGCGGCCATTGGCGCGGGCTTCACCGTGCTGAACATGCTGACCGCGGGCTCCTGGCGCGCGGTGGCGCCGGAGATCCTGGGCCTGCTGCTCGTCTTCGCCTACGTGCGCGGCGCGAGCCCCAGGCGGCTGATGCTCCAGTTGCAGCACTGGCGCCTGCAGCGGCAGCTGCGCGACCGCTCCAAGCACCTGCGCGTGGTGGACCGCAACCGCCCGTCGGATCGCGACCAGTACCTCAACTGAGCAGGAGGGCCCCGAGGCCGCCCGTCAGTGCGCGGCCTCCGGGTGGCCGTACTGCTTGAGCTTCCGGTAGAGCGTGGCCACCCCGATGTCCAGCTGCTCCGCGGTGCGCGAGCGGTTGCCGCCGTTCTGCGCCAGCACCGCGAGGATGTACTCCTTCTCCATGTCCTCCAGCCGGCGCGGGTTGCCGGTGGGCGTCAGGCTGGGCGGCGCGGCGCGCACCTCCTCGGGCAGGTCATCGCGCTCCACGCGCGGGCCGTCGCACAGCACCACCGCGCGCTCGATGGCGTTGCCCAGCTCGCGCACGTTGCCCGGCCAGGGGTAGCGCAGGAGCTGATCCGCCGCGTCCGGGGACAGGCCGCTCACGCGCCGGCCCAGCCGTTCGCCGGCCTCCGCCAGCAGCAGGCGCGCGAGGGGGAGGAGGTCCTCGCGGCGCTCACGCAGGGGCGGGATGCGCAGCTCGATGACGCGCAGCCGGTAGAAGAGGTCCTGGCGGAAGCGGCCCAGGCGGACCTCCTCGGACAGCTCGCGGTTGGTGGCGGCCACCACGCGCACGTCCACCTTGCGGCTGGTGTTCTCGCCCACGCGGCGCACCTCGCGCTCCTGGAGGACGCGCAGGAGCTTCGCCTGCATGGCGGGGGGCACCTCGCCCACTTCGTCCAGGAAGAGGGTGCCGCTGTGCGCCGCCTCGAAGAGGCCGGGCCGGTCGTGCGTGGCGCCGGTGAAGGCGCCCCGGGCGTGGCCGAACAGCTCGCTCTCCAGCAGGCTCTCCGTCACCGCGGCGCAGTTCACCGCGATGAAGGCCTTGGGCGCGCGGCCGGACTCCTCGTGGATGAGCCGGGCGACGCGCTCCTTGCCCACGCCGCTCTCGCCCGTGACGAGCACCGTGGTGTCCACCCTGGCCGAGCGCCGCGCCAGGTTGAGCACGCGCTGCATGGCCTCCGAGCGGGCCACCATGCCGGCCGGGTCCTCCGTCACGCCGGACACGCGCGCCAGCGACTGGCGCTTCGCGCGCAGCTTGCGCTCCGCCTGCCGCAGGGCCTCCGTCACCTGCCCGAGCACGCCCTCCATGCACTGCGTCTCATGGAAGCGCAGGAACTCCGTGCACTCGGTGCTCCACTCCTCTTCGGGGCGGCCCACGATGTGGCAGAGGGCGTCCCCCTTGCCCACGCACTTGAGCTCCGCGCAGTAGATGGGCTTGCCGTTGCAGTAGCTCAGGTACCCGGACGCGAAGCCGGTGAGGCTCCAGCAGACGGGCTCGTCCGCCCGCCCCAGGTGGAGCAGGTGCTGCTCGGCTTCATACGAGTCGCTCCACTGGGCCTCCGCGAAGGGCTCCGGGCCGTCCGTGTCCTTGCGCTCGATGCGCTCCACGCGCACCTGGCCCATCAGCGTGTGCAGCCGGCCGCCCGAGCGGCGCCACTCCGCTTCATCCGTCCACGGCACCGCGGACTTCATCGCCTCCGCCGTCCGCCAGCCGTGCGCGTAGCCCAGCCGCGTGAAGATGCCGCGCGCGGCCGTCATCCCCAGCATCCCGATGAGCTCCTTGCGGAGGAGCCCCAGCGCCACCGGGTCCATCAACAGCGCCCGCTGCCCGGCGAAGCGGATGACCCCGCCCTTGGGCTCGAACGCCAGCAGCTCCCTCAAGTCCAACCCTTCCAGACCCGCCAAAGTGTCTCCTGGTGCCTTTCAGACTGATTCGCCTCTCTATCAATCTGAGAGGTGTTTCGCAGGGCTGTAACACGAAACCTCGTCATTTCAGTGGGTTGTCATGTTGGCTGTGCTGGTCCCGGGGTTGCAGTACAAGGCGCCACGATGGCTTCCGGGGTGGACAGGCGCGTGGTGCTGCAAGGGGTGGCGGCCGCTGGGGTGGCGGGGGTGATGGGCGCCGGGGCCTCGGTGGCCCGGCAGGTGGCGCCGGCCCTGTTCGTCTCGCACGGCTCGCCCATGACGGCGCTGGACTCGGACGCGTATCCCCAGGCGCTCAAGCGCTTCGGTGACGGCGCGGGCGCGGCGAAGGCGCTGGTGGTGGTGTCGGCGCACTGGGAGACGGACTCGCGCGTGCACGTCACGGCGATGGCGGCTCCGCCGCTCGTCTACGACTTCTACGGCTTCCCGGAGGCGCTGTACCGGCTGCGGTACTCGCCGCCGGGCGCGCCCTCGCTGGCGCAGGACGTGGTGGCGCGGCTGTCCTCGGCGGGCGTGCCCGCGGTGGCGGACGGCGAGCGCGGGCTGGACCACGGCGTCTGGGTGCCGCTGCGGCACGCGTTTCCGGAGGCGCGCGTGCCGGTGTTGCAGGTGGCGCTGCCAGCGGACGCGACGCCCGCGCAGGTGGCGCGCATGGGCGAGGCGCTGCGTCCGCTGCGCGCGGACGGCGTGCTGCTCATGGGCAGCGGTGGGGTGGTGCACAACCTGCGCCGGGTGGACTTCCGGGCCAGGCTGGCGCCCGTGGAGCCCTGGGCCGCCGAGTTCGACGCGTGGGTCGCCGGAAAACTTGCCGCGCGTGACTTCCTTGGGCTTCAGTCATGGATGGATGCACCGAATGCCCGGGTCGCGCATCCCTCGCCCGAGCATTGGCTGCCCATCTACTTCGTCCTCGGAGCCGCCCTCCCCGAGGACCGCATCACCCCCGTGTTCGAGGGCTTCCATCACGGAACCTTGTCCATGCGCAGCTTCGCGCTGCGCGCATGAACCTCGCAGTCCGCAACCTCAAGGAGTCCACACCATGAAGATGTCGCTCAAGTCCGCCATCACGCTGCTCGCCGTCGCCGCCCCCTCGTTCGCCTTCGCGTCCACGTGGGAGCTCGACTCGTCGCACTCCAGCGCGCAGTTCGCCGTGAAGCACATGATGGTGTCCACCGTGCGTGGCGCCTTCAGCAACGTGAAGGGCACCATCCACCTGGATGACAAGGACATCACCAAGTCCACCATCGAGGCGACCATCGACGCGAAGACCATCAACACCAACGAGCCCAAGCGCGACGAGCACCTGCGCAGCCCGGACTTCTTCGACGTGGAGAAGTTCCCGACCATCACCTTCAAGTCGACGAAGATCGCGAAGGCCGGCAAGGACAAGCTGAACGTCACGGGCGACCTGACCCTGCACGGCGTGACCAAGCCGGTGGTGCTGGCCGTGGAGGGCCCGACGCCGGAGACGAAGGACGCGTGGGGCAACGTGCGCCGTGGCGCCACGGCGACCACGAAGATCAAGCGCAGCGACTTCGGCCTGACCTGGAACAAGGCCCTGGAGGCGGGCGGCGTGGCGGTGGGTGACGACATCACCATCACCCTGGACCTGGAGACCACGAAGAAGGACGAGGCGGCGGCTCCGGCGGCGGGTTCGACCACCAAGTAGTTTCCGCATTCCCCGCCGACGCGTGGAGATGAAGCGAGGGGCCTCGGGTGACCGGGGCCCCTCTTTTTTCGTGCGCGGTGGGGGCGGGTGGCGCCGCCCCGGTGGTGACGCTCAGCCCTCGGCGACGGCCTGCACGCTGGCGCGGTAGATGAAGATGCGCGCGGTGTTGGTGCGGGTGTCGGCGGGGACGACGAAGAAGCCCGGGGTGGGGCCCTTGAAGTCCTGGGAGAAGCCGGCGACCTGGCGGCCGTCGTTGAAGGTGACGCGGATCTTCGAGCCCTCCGCCTGCGGCTGACGCGCGCCCGCGGCGAGCATGAAGAAGATGGCCTTCACGCGCTTGCCGGGGATGCGCTCCGGAGCGAAGCCGCTCTGCTGCTCCAGGGAGATGGTGTCCTCCAGGAGGTCCGTGTCGCGGATGGTGCCGCGCTTCACCTGGCCTTCGACGGTGTGGATGATGACGCGGTGTTCGCCTTCCACGAAGGAGCTGGTGGCGGGCGCGAAGCCGCTCCCCTGCATGTCGAAGAGCGAGTCCTCCGCGGGACGCAGGTGGTTGGCGGCCACGGGCATCGCGGCCGTGACCGGCGCCGAGCCGCGGAAGGCCGGGGTCGCGGGAGGCGTGAGCCGGGCCACGGGCTGGGCGGGGGCGGCGGCGAATGCGTGGGCCGGCGGGGGCGGCGGAGGCGTGGCCGCGACGGGCAGGGCGGGGACCTCCTCGACGAGCTCGATGTCGGCGACGGGCTCGGACTCGGGCGTCACCTCCTCGACGTCGAGCTCCTCCGCGCCCACGTCCACGGCGGGCTCTTCCCAGCCAGCGGCCGGGGTGGGCGCGGTGATGTCGGTGAGGGAGACCTCTTCCTCGGCGACGGGCTCGCTCCACCCGGCGGTGGGGGCCGGGGGCGCCTGCCAGGTGGAAGGGGCGGGCGCGGCGTCGGCCATCCACTCGGGCTGGGCCTCCTGGGGCGTGGCCCAGGCGGAGCGCGCGGCGGGGGCTGCCGGGGCGCCCCACTCC
>JAFADT010000441.1 GCA_023424585.1 Pseudomonadota bacterium | reverse complement strand
CATGAGCCACGGCTCGTCCAACCCCCGCGCCATGAGCACCCGCGCAAGCAGCGCCAGGGTGTAGGGCGCCCACGCGAGGAACAGGTTCCACGACAGGAACGCGTAGCTGGCGCGCTCGCTCCAGTCGAGCCGGACGGCCAGCAGGTCCACCGCGAGCATGCTGCCGACAATCGCTGGCAGCAGGCCATGGCCGCACGGGGTGGACGCGAGGGAGGGAGGAGGTCTGGACATGGTGGCGTGTGGCGAGCCAGCCGCGCCCCGTGGCGGAATGACCACGGAGGAGCGGCCCCGGGAAGGGCGTGGAGCCGGGGCGCCGTCGATGGAGCCTTCTGGACCCGGGCTTGAGCAATGCGCGGGCCAACCCTGGCTGCGACCTGAGCCGGTTTTGGGAGAGACTGTGCCCCATTCTCATTTCCAAGGTGAGTCATGGTCCACGCTCCAGTCCTGCTCGCGGCGCTCGTGCTCGCGGGCGCCGCCCCCGCTCCGGATGAAGCCGCGCTGTGGAGGGCGGTGTTCTCTCTGGAGCAGGCCGTCCCGGCGGTCCGCGCCAGCTCGGAGGCCGCGCTGCTCCAGGGCGGCGCCACGGCCTACGGGGTCCTGGCCAAGGTCGCGCGGGTGGGGGGCATGGAGCAGGCCCTGGACGCCATGGGCCCCGCCACCTCCTGTAGCTTCACCGTCCCGCAGCGCTTCGGGCAGATGCGCCCGGGGCGCGTGTCGCTCCCCTCGAGGGCGGCGGACCTGCTGGGGCGGATGCTGGTGGCGGACGAGGCCCTCCGGCAGAAGGCGCAGCGCTCCGAGGAGCCCTTCGACCGTGGGCTGGCCCTGGCGGCATCGGCGCGGGTCCCCGCGATGCAGGTGGATGCCTTGATGGCGATGCGGATGGAGCCCGACCCGAAGCTGCGGCTCTGGGCGACCTCGTTCGCGGAGTGCTTCACGCGCCAGGCCGAGCGCCGGGAGGATGGCACCGAGGAGGCGTTGAGCGCCGCGTCGAGCGAGCTGGAGGAGCTGGCCGACGCCGTGCGCGCGCCCCTGCGGTGCGTTGAACCCGCGGAGCTGGAGCCGGTCCTCGTGGAGGAGCTGGTCAAGGGGCTGGCCACCGCCTCGGGGTGGAACTCGGGCAGGGGCGCCATGCGGGTCTACGTGCGGCGCGAGGACGGCGAGCAGGTGGAGCTGAGCCCCGCGTGCGCGATCGCGGCCTATGACGCGGTGGCGGCGAAGGGCACCTACGAAGAAGGGTTGATCAAGTTCCTCGCCACGCAGACGGAGGGCGAGTGGAAGCTGCGGCAGGCCGCGGGGCAGCGTCTGGCGCGCGACCTGGCGCACCTGCCGGAGCTGCGCCGCAACATGACGGCCGCGGAGCTGGTGAACGCCGGCCACGAAGTGGCGACGAAGGTGACCTTCGACGCCTCGAAGCTCGGGTGGCACCAGGTCGAGGTGGAGGCGGCGGTGCGCCAGGGCAACCCGGAGGCCAAGGCCGCCATCCAGCGGCTCATCCTCTGCCGCAACGGGACGGATCAGCGGGAGGTGGCCCTCCTGGGCTACGTCGGGACGAAGGCGGCGGCGGACAAGGCGTATGAGCTCGCGCGGAAGTGTCCCGAGGGCAAGGCCGCGGCCGTCGCCGCGCTGGTGCGACTGAAGGACCCCAGGGCCGTGGCGCTCCTGCCCCAGGCGATGAAGGACTGGGGCTTCGACCAGGAAGCCCTGAAGCGGGCCATCCTGGAGGGCTACACCCCGAAGCTGGGCGAGCAGTTGAAGGCCATGGACGCCAAGGCCAGCCCGCAGGTCCGCTCCATGCTCCAGTACCTGAAGGCCTCGGGCGTGATGAAGCCGTGACGGAGCCCCAGGGGGCGCCACCCGGCGCCTGGCCTTGGCTCCCCCTGGCGACAACGGTGCTCAGGGGCTCCAGCGGGCCGTGCGCGCCACCCAGGAGCTGCCGCCGCGTCCGTCACGCACCACGGCCCAGAACGTCACCTCCTGGGCCGCCGCGCCCTCGGCGGGCTCCCACTCCACGCGGTGTCGTCCCTGCTGGCCACCGATGTCCGCGCCGCCCGTCTCCGACAGGCTGAACTTCCCCAGCGTGCTGTACCAGCCGATGACCCACGACTCCTTGAGGTGCACGGCGTCCAGCCGCAGGCCCGGCACGACGTAGTCCTCCTCCCGGTCCGACACGTCGTCCACCGTCACCACGAAGGGGCCGGGGCCGCTCAGCGCCAGGGGCTCGCTCTCCGGCCAGGGCACGTCGTCCACCCGCAGGCCGGGGAGCACCGGCTGCACGTTGGCCGTCATGCCCTCCACCACCGGGCACCAGAAGACCATCAGCTTCTGCGCGTAGACCTCCTCGTCGCCCGCCGACACGCGGAGGACGAGCGGCATGCGGATGCCGCCCAGCCCCTTGTACGAGTCCTCCTCCAGCACGCGCTCCAGCAGGAGCTTGTCCCCGGCAACCCGGGCCGCGCCGGGGCGGATGGGGAGCGTCAGCTCGCCCGCGCTCGTGGTGCCCTCCGCGAGCAGCACGCGGTCCGCCTCCGTCGCGCACGTGCGGTCGTCCTGCGCCGCGCAGGCCCACAGCGCGTACTGGAGGGGGCGCCCCTCGCCGGCGGGGTCCACCAGCAGCGCGCGGTAGGTCACCTCCGCCGCGAGCTCGTCGAAGGCCTCCGGGGTCTGGTCGCAGGTGGAGGCGATCAGCTCCGGCTGCTCCGTGGAGACGCCGAGCACCCGGAGGTCGTGCACGTTGGAGGGCTTGTCCTCGGGGTCGACGCAGGCGCTGGCCGCCAGCCCCCACAGCAGCAGGACTCCGGTGTTGAGCAGGGCCTTCATGTCAGAAGCTTCCTTTCACGCCCACCACGGGGAGGATGGGGATGCCGGGCACCTCGTACTCGCGGCGCTGCCGGTAGTCGTTGAACGTGAACTCGGTGTTCTCCGCGTTGTAGAGGTTCTGCACGTCGAGGTAGAGCCCCAGCGTCCAGCGCTGGAACTGCCAGCTCTTGTCCACCCGCACGTCCAGCTGGTGGAAGCCGCGCATGCGCGCCGACGCGTAGGGGCCGTACGTGCCGCTGAAGCGGTTGCGGTCCACCTGGTACACGTCATACGTGTGGTTGAGCGGCGTCGTGGGGCGGCCGGTGGTGTAGCGGAAGCGCCCGCCCAGCTCCCAGCCGTTGCCCAGCACGTAGCTGCTCACCAGCGTGAGGATGTGCGTCTGGTCGAAGGGGCTGAGGCCATACGCCGTGTCGTCGCCGGTGGGCCCGAAGCCCCCGAAGTCCTCGCTGCGCTCGGGGACGCGGCCCGCGCGCCCGTCGAGCGACTGGCTGAAGGTGTACGACAGCCAGCCGGACCACTTGTCCGTCGCGGACGCGCGCTGCTTCTTGATCATCACCTCCACGCCCAGGGCGCGGCCGATGCCGTCGTTGGAGTACGGCACCTGGAACACGCCGCCGCTCGGGAGCGAGACGATCTGCCCGGGCGCCACGATGTTGCTGAAGCGGCGGTTGAAGAAGCCCGTCACGTCGACGTTGAAGACGTCCGTCAGGCGGTGCTCCACGCCCAGGCTGCTCTGGAACGCGCGCTGGTAGGCGAGGTCCGGGTTGCCGTAGGGCAGGGTGATGAAGCGGAACGTCTCGCCCGGCTGGCTGTAGAGGCCGAGCGAGCCCTTGAGCTGGGTGCGCTCGGTGGCGTTGAAGGCCACCCACAGCCGGGGATCCAGCGCCACGTTCCGGGCGTCGCCCGCGCGCTGGTAGTTGGCGCGCACGCCGGGGGTGAAGATGAACTTCCCCACCTTCCAGTCCGCCTCCACGAAGAGCGCGCCGTCGAAGGAGCCCAGGCCGATGCGCTCCACCAGCAGCTCGCCCACGGACTCGGCGCCGGGGAAGGCCACGTACTCGAAGTTCTCCGGGGCGGGGAACTCCACGTCGAAGGACTGGTGCTCGAACACCAGGTCCATGCCGGTGCGCACGGTGAGGGTCGGGGACAGCTCCAGGCCCAGCACCTCGCGCGCGCCCACGGTGTAGCCCACGCCGTCCTGCTTGGCGGCGCCGAACTTGAAGCTGGTGCCGTCGTAGCCCACGTAGGGCGTGAAGACGGAGGTGAGCGCGCCCTTGCGGTACGTCCAGTCGCCCTTGAGGCGGTGGAAGAGGGTGTGCGTGTCCACCGTCAGGTCGCGCTCGGTCTCCGGGCCGGATGACACCAGGCGCAGCTGGTCGTCGCTGCCGAAGGCCATGACGTAGCCGGTGCTGCGCGCGCCGCCCGCCTGGGCCTGGGCCTCCTCCTCCGTGCGGGCGTCGCGCTTCGCGCCGAAGTCCACGCGCAACTGATAGTCCCAGTAGCGAGGCACCACGGACAGCGTGCTGCCCTCGTCCTTGGGGAGGACGGCGGGCAGGAGCGTGTCGACGTACGAGCGCCGCGCGGCGGCGGCCACGCTGATGCCGTCCGTCACGGGCGCCTCCAGGAAGAAGCCCGCGTCCAGCAGGTCCACCTTCACCGAGCCGTGGAGCGTGTCGGCGGCGCCCTTGCGCGTGCCCACCTCCACGATGCCGCCCACCGCGCGGCCGTACTGGCTGCCGTAGCCGCCCGGGAAGAAGTCGAGCTGATCGATGAACTCGGCGTTCACCACCGAGGGCCCGCCGAGCAGGTGGAAGAGGAGGGGGATGCCGACCCCGTCCATCATCGTCGCCGTCTGGCCGGGGTTGGAGCCGCGCACCAGCAGCTCGCCGGAGATGAACGGCGCGCGCGCCACGCCCGGCAGGGTCTGGATGACGCGGATGGGGTCCCCGAAGGTGCCCGGCGTCCGCTGCGCCTCCTGGCGCGTGATGGTCCGGCGCACGACCTCCTTCTTCGGCCGCTCGGAGCGCACCACCGTCTCCAGCGCGCCGCCGGAGGGCGCGAGGTAGAAGTTCACCTCCGTCGTCTCGTTCTCCTGGAGCTGCTCCTTCGTCTGGTAGAGCTGGTAGCCGGACGCCACCACGCGCACCGCGCACTCGCCCGGGGGCACCTCCAGGCGGAAGCGGCCGTCCGCGTCCGACACGGCCTCGGGCGCCTCCGGGTCGTCACCGCAGCGCACGGTGGCGCCGGCCACCCGCGAGCGGCTGCCGCGCGAGATGAGCTGGCCCTGGAGCGTGGCCGTCTTCGCCACCGGGGCCTGCTCTGGCGAGGAGGGCTCCTCCGGCGGAGCGTCCAGGGTGAAGTGGTAGATGTACTCCACCTGCACCGGGGCGGGCACGCCGTCCACCTCCGCGGGTGAGAAGCGGAACTGGCGCACCGCCTCGATGGCCGCCTCGTCGAAGCCGTGGCCCGCGGGCTCCGTGGGCGCCACCTCCGCCACGGAGCCGTCCGCCGCGATGGTGATGATGAGGCGGACGGAGGCGGTGAGGCCCTCCGCGAGCGCCTCGGGTGGGTAGGCGGCCTCCACCGGCTGGAGCAGCTCCGGCGCCTTCTTCATCACCGGCTGGGCCTGGGCGGGCGGGGCCGCTTCCGCGGGCGGCGCGCCGGCTTGAGGGGCCTGCGCCAGCGCCGGGGTTCCCAGCAGGAGCGAGGCCGCGGCGAGCGCGCTTCGGGCGTTCAGGTTCAGGGACATGGGGCGCGGAGCATACGGGATGCGGCCCGCGCCGCGAGCCCCTCCTCAGCCCGCCGGGGCGGTCGTGACGTGCACCATGGCGGGCAGGGCGTCGCGG
>JAFADT010000437.1 GCA_023424585.1 Pseudomonadota bacterium | reverse complement strand
ATCGTGGACCGCGTGGTGGACACCGGCCACAAGCTCCGCGGCGGGCCGCTGCCGCGCGCGCGGACCTTCGAGCCGGTGGAGGTGCTGATTGTCGGCGCGGGCGCGGCGGGGCTGTCCGCCGCGTGGCGCCTGTCCGCCGCGGGCGTGAAGGACCTGCGCGTGGTGGAGCTGGAGGCGGAGCCCGGGGGCACGTCGCGCTCGGGCCGCAACAGCGTGTCCGCGTTCCCGTGGGGCGCGCACTACCTGCCGTCGCCCCTGGAGGACAGGGGGCCGGTGATGCGCCTGCTCCGGGAGCTGGACGCCGTCACCGGCGTGGACGCGCAGGGCCACCCGTCGTTCGCCGAGGAGCTGCTCATCCAGGAGCCCGACGAGCGCGTCTTCTACAAGGGCCACTGGTACGAGGGGCTGTACCTGCGCGCGGGCGCGAGCGCGGAGGACCTGGCGGAGCTGGAGCGCTTCGACGCGCGGATGAACGCCTTCGCCGCCGCGCGCGACGCGAAGGGGCGCAAGGCGTTCGCGGTGCCGGGGGCGCTCTCCAGCGATGACGCGGAGTGGACCGCGCTGGACCGGCTCAGCATGGCGCAGTGGATGGAGGAGGAGGGCTTCCGCTCGCCCCGGCTGAGGTGGTTCGTGGACTACGCGTGCCGCGACGACTACGGCGCCACCTCCGAGCACGTCTCCGCCTGGGCGGGCATCTGGTACTTCGCCGCCCGGCAGAACGGGCAGGGCGAGCGCAGCGACGGCTTCCTCTCCTGGCCCGAGGGCAACGGCCGGCTGGTGAGGCAGCTGGCGTCGTCGCTGGGCCCGCGCCAGCTGGAGACGCAGGTGCTGGCGCACACGGTGGAGCCCGGCGCGGACGGCTGCCGCGTGCACGCGCTGGACGCGCGCACCGGGGCGCCCCGGGCCTTTCACGCCCGGCAGGTGGTGCTGGCGTGCCCGCGCTTCGTCGCCGCGCACGTGGTGGCGCCGTGGCGCGAGGCGCGGCCCGGGTGGATGGACGCCTTCGTCTACAGCCCGTGGGTGGTGGCGAACCTGACGGTGTCCGGGCCGCCGGCGTCGCGGGGCTTCCCGCTGGCCTGGGACAACGTCTTCTACGAGAGCCGCAGCCTGGGCTACGTGGTGGCCACGCACCAGGCGCTGCGCCAGGACGCGCGCGGGCCCACGGTGCTCACCTGGTACCTGCCCATGGCCGGCGCGGACGTGAAGGCGGAGCGCAATCAGGCCCTCTCCGCGACGTATGCGGACTGGGAGGCGCTGGTGATGGCGGACCTGCTGCCGGCGCACCCCGGGGTGGGCGCGCTCGCGCAGCGGCTGGAGGTGCAGCGCTGGGGCCACGCCATGGTGCGGCCCCGGCCCGGCTTCCTCTGGGGGGACGCGCGCCGCGCCGCGCAACAGAGCCTGGGGCCGCACCTGCACTTCGCCCACACGGACCTGGGCGGCATGGCCCTCTTCGAGGAGGCCAACTGGTTCGGCGTGCAGGCCGCGGAGCGGGCCCTGGCGGGAATGGGGCGCAAGAGCGCCAGTTGGCTGTAGCCATGGGAAGCGGGAGGGAAGGGCACATGAAGGACAGTCGCTTCAGCCGCGCGGAGTTCCTCGCGCTCACCAGCCTGCTCGCGGGCTCCACGCTGTTCCCCGGGCGCGGCGAGGCGGCTCCGGACGGGGGCACGCCGTCCCTGCGCACCGTCAAGTCGCCGGGGCTCGTGGGCGTCCCCGCGGCGAACGCGAGCGCCGCGGCCCCCAAGCCGGGGTCGCGGGAGGCGCTCACGCAGCTGCGAAGGGGCTGCACCGCGTCCCTGCCCGTCACCTTCTCGTCCGACGACGGCGCGGAGTACCTCCGCATCGGCGAGTGGATGCAGCGCCAGAAGCTGTCCAGCGACATCTACGGCAACGGCGACTTCGTGCAGGCCTTCGAGAAGAAGCTCGCGGACCTGCTGGGCTTCGAGGACGCGTGCTTCATGCCCACGGGCACCATGGCGCAGCTCATCGCGCTGCGCATCTACGCGGACTCGAGCAGCGTGCGCACGGTGGGCGTGCACCCGTCGTCGCACCACGTGCTGCACGAGGACGACGCGTACTCCGTGCTGCACCAGCTGCGCGCGGTGTACCTGTGCCCGTGGACGCGGCCCCTGCTGGCGGAGGACGTGGCCCTCGCCCGCGACACGCTGGGCTCCGTCAGCGTGGAGCTGCCGGTGCGCTGGCTGGGCGGCCAGCTCCAGACGTGGGAGCAGCTCCAGGAGCTCAAGCGCGCCTGCCGCGACAGGAAGGTGAAGCTGCACATGGACGGCGCGCGGCTGTGGGAGAGCCAGCCCTTCTACGGCCGCTCCTACGCGGACATCTGCAAGGGCTTCGACTCCGTCTACGTGTCCCTCTACAAGATGGTGGGCGGCATTGGCGGCGCGGTGCTGGCGGGCAACCGCGAGTTCATCCAGGAGGCGCGCGTGTGGCGTCACCGGCACGGCGGCAACGTGTTCCACCTGGCCCCGCTGGTGGCCTCCGCCGCCATGCGCCTCGACGCGGCGCTGGCCGCCATCCCCGGCCACGTGAAGCGCGCGAAGGCGCTCACCGCGCTCATCGCGGCGGATCCGCGCGTCACCGTGCTGCCGCAGCCGGTGCAGACGAACATGTTCCATGTGTTCCTGCGCGGCTCACCCCAGGCCTACAGCCGCCAGCGCGACCGCATCGCGCGCGAGGACCACGTCTGGGTGGCGGAGGGCTTCGGGCAGACGCGCGTGCCCGGCGTCGTGTCCACGGAGCTGCAGGTGAGCGAGGGGCTCCAGGCCATCAGCGACGCGGACGCGGCCCGCGCCTTCCTGCGCCTGCTGGAGGCGGCCTGAGCCCTGGCCGCCCTGACGTCGGGTGTCAATGTCAGACACCCGACATGTGAAACACAACACGGCGGGTGCTGCGTCAGGCCGCCTTCTTGATGCTGTACTGCGGCTCCTGCGCCTGCGCCTTCAGGAAGAACTCCGAGTCCAGCAGCATCACGATGCGGCCCTTGTCGTCGTGGAACGCGATGGGGCCGTGCGCGGTGAAGTGGATGAGCGACTCCTCCAGCGCGGTGGTGGCCGGGTGCTCGGCGCCCAGCGGCTCGAACTCGTAGTCCCCCGTGCGGGTGATGCCCAGGCGGTCCTGCGTGGAGCCGGAGAGGATGAAGATCTCCGCCGGGCCCAGGTGCTTGTGCGGGGCGAAGACAGCGCCCTTCTCCATCTTCAGGATGGCGCTCCACACGCCCGTCTCCGCGCTCACCCGCAGCAGGCGGTAGGAGGTTCCAGGACCGAGCGGCTTCCACTCGAGGTCCGCGGTGTGAACCATTCCATCCATCATCGCCATTCCGGACATGAAAGCCTCCACGGTTGGCCCTGCGTCGGGTGTGTCTACAGCCATGATAACGCCCAAGATGGAAATCCTTGCAAGTTAGTCACACGTGTCAGGTTGTTGTCTTTGAGCCATACCTTTGTCTCAGGAAGATTCCGCGACGGCTGTTCGTGGGGGCCGCTCCCGACCGCATTTTCTGATCAGGCAGAAAAGCGACCGGTGATGGATGACCCGCGTGGAAACCCACAGGGGAGGGCGCGTCGCCGCGCCCCTGGCTTCGAGCGCGAGGCCTTGCGCCGCCATGCGCACCCCCAGCGCGTCCGCGCCTCACTCATGGAGGGCGCGCTGCCCGGGGCGCGCCGGTGCTCGGGCCGCGGGGGGAGGTCCAGCTGGTAGGCTCCCCGGCCTGATGCCCCGCCTCCTCTCGCCCGCGCAGGCCTGGCTGTTCGGCCCTGGCGTGGACCTCACCGTGTTCGCCGGCAGCGCGCTCGTGTCCGTGGCCTTCGTGCTGGCCGCGCCGTGGCTGGGGGCGGTGGGGGATACGCCCGCGTGGGCGTGGCTGCTGTTCGTGGTGGGCGTGGACGTGGCGCACGTCTGGTCCACGCTGTTCCGCACATACCTGGACGGCGAGGAGGTGTCGCGCCGCCCGGGCCTCTACGTGGGCGCGCCGCTCGCCGCCTACGCGGCGGGTGTCTTCGCGTACATGGTGTCGCCGGGCGCGTTCTGGAGCCTGTTCGCCTACGTGGCGCTGTTCCACTTCGTCCGCCAGCAGTACGGCTGGGTGGCGCTCTACGACCGCAAGGCGCGCGCGTCCGCCTTCGAGCGGCGCCTGGACGCCGCGGCCGTCTACGCCGCCACGCTGGGCCCCGTCGTCTGGTGGCACGCGAACCTGCCCCGCGCGTTCTGGTGGTTCGTGGAGAACGACTTCATCGCGGGCCTGCCGTCGTGGCTGGGCACCGTGGCGCTGGGCGCGCATGCGGCGGTGCTCACGCTGTGGGCGGGCTTCCAGCTCCTGCGCGTCGCGCGGGGCGAGGGCGTGCAGGCCGGCAAGGTGCTGCTGGTGGTGGCCACGTGGGTGGCGTGGTTCGGCGGCATCGTGCTCGCGCGGGATGACTTCGCGTTCACGGTGATGAACGTGGTGCTGCACGGCGTGCCGTACTTCGCGCTCCTGTTCCGCTACGCGCGCGGCCGCCACGCGGAAGGGGGCTCCCGCGGGATGGGCGTGCTCCTGCGCGCGGGGCTGCCCGGCTTCCTGCTGTTCCTCGCGGGACTGGCGCTGCTGGAGGAGGGGTTGTGGGACGTGCTGGTGTGGCACGACCGCGCGGTGTTGTTCGGCGACAGGGGCCCCGTCCTGGAGGCGGATGTGCTGGCGCTCGTGGTGCCGCTGCTTGCGCTGCCGCAGGCCACGCACTACGTGCTGGACGCGTTCGTGTGGAAGGCCGGGAAGGAGCCCGCGCTGCTGGTCCGGCTCGGTTGGGCG
>JAFADT010000392.1 GCA_023424585.1 Pseudomonadota bacterium | reverse complement strand
TCCCAGCACCCAGCGGCGGCTCATGGCGCACCGCCTGGCCGCGTGCCCTCTTCGCGCCGGAAGCGGAGCGACGCGTCCACCTCGCGCTGGAGCTCCTTCATCTCGCTCACGGACACGGCCGGCACGTACTTCAGGAACAGCAGGAACGCCGTGCCGAAGAACGCCACCGAGCCGCCCAGCAGGCTCCAGTCCACCCACGTGGGCCGGTACGCCGCCCAGGACGACGGCAGGAAGTCCATGCTCAGCGACGCCACCACGATGAGGAAGCGCTCCGTCCACATCCCCACGTTGATGAGCAGCGCCGCCACCCACAGCACCCCCACGTTCGTGCGCAGCCGGGAGGACCAGAACAGCTGCGGCACCAACACGTTGCAGAAGACCTGCATCCAGAAGAGCGGCGCGTACGGCCCGAGGAGCTCCGCCTCCGTGGCGTGCAGCTCGAAGGGGTTCCCGCTGAACCAGGCGAAGAAGTGCTCCTGGAGGTAGCCGTAGGTCACCATCCACCCCGTGGCCAGCAGCACCTTCGCCATGTTGTCCAGGTGCAGCGGCGTCACCACGTGCTCGAGGCCCAATGCCTTGCGCGCCGGAATCAGCAGCGTGAGCACCAGCGCGAAGCCGCTGAACACCGCGCCCGCGACGAAGTACGGCGGGAAGAGGGTCGTGTGCCAGCCCGGCAGCTGCGACACCGCGAAGTCGAAGGACACGATGGTGTGCACGCTCACCACCAGCGGCGTGGCCAGCCCCGCCAGCAGCAGGTAGCCCGTGCGCCACTGCCGCCAGTGCCTCGCCGAGCCCCGCCACCCCAGGCTCGCCAGCCCGTACCAGAAGCGCGCGCGGGGCGTCCGCGCCGTGTCGCGCGCCGTGGCCAGGTCCGGGAGCAGCCCCACGAACCAGAACAGCAGCGACACCGTGAGGTACGTGCCCACCGCCGCGATGTCCCACGTCAGCGGCGAGCGGAACTGCGGCCACGCCCGCAGGCTGCTCGGATACGGCACCAGCCAGTAGAACTTCCACGGCCGCCCCAGGTGCAGCAGCGGGAAGAGCCCCGCGCACGTCACCGCGAAGAGCGTCATGGCCTCCGCGAAGCGGTTGATGGACCCGCGCCACTTCTCCTGGAACAGCAGCAGGATGGCGCTGATCAACGTCCCCGCGTGGCCGATGCCGATCCACCACACGAAGTTCGTGATGCCGAACGCCCACGCCACCGGGATGTTGTTGCCCCACGTCCCCACGCCCACCGCGAGCGTGACGCCGATCGCCACCCCCAGCAGCGCGGTCCCGGCCAGCCCCAGCGCCAGCAGCATCCGCCAGGTCCGGCCCGCGGGGCGGTGCACGAAGGCGAGCAGCGACTCGCTGTAGGCTCGGTCGGAGTGGCGCCCCTCCAGGAGCGGGTGCTCGGTGAGCGGGTCCCCGGGCGCGGGCACCTGCGGGTCGGCCGTGCTCATGCGCCTCCCCTCGGCGCCGGGTTCTTCAGGCGCACCAGGTGCACCGTGCGCGGCTGGGTGCCCAGCGTGTTGAGCAGCCTGTAGTGCCGCGGGTCCTCGTGCTCGCGGCGCACGCGCGACTCCGGGGCGAGCAGGTCCCCGAAGGTGATGGCCTCCGTGGGACAGGCCTGCTGGCAGGCGGTGCGGACCTCGCCGTCGCGCACGTCCCGGTGCGCCGCGCGTGCGACGGCGCGGGCCCGCTCGATGCGCTGCACGCAGTACGTGCACTTCTCCATCACCCCGCGCGAGCGCACCGTCACGTCCGGGTTCTGGCGCAGCCTCGCGAGGGGGTCTCGCCGCTGGTACTCCAGGTAGTTGAAGCGGCGGACCTTGTAGGGGCAGTTGTTGGAGCAGTACCGCGTGCCGATGCAGCGGTTGTAGACCATCTGGTTGAGGCCCTCGTCCGAGTGGACGGTGGCGTTCACCGGGCACACGTACTCGCAGGGCGCGGCCTCGCAGTGCACGCACGCCACGGGCTGGGAGATGAAGCCCGGGTCGTCCGGGTCACCGAGGAAGTAGCGGTCGATGCGCAGCCAGTGCATCTCCCGGCTCTTGCGCACGCCGTCGCGCCCCACCACCGGCACGTTGTTCTCCGCCTGGCACGCCACCATGCACGCGCTGCACCCCGTGCACCGATGCAGGTCGATGGCCATGGCCCACTGGTGGCGGTCGCTCCTCGGCAGCGCGTCGGGTGGATAGAGCCGCTCCTGGTGCTCCTGGAGGAACCCGAGCGCCTGGGGCTTCGCGCGGAAGGCCGCCTGCGTGAACTGGAGCGCCAGGTCGCGCCCCTCCATGCTCCAGTGCTCCTGCGTGAGCGCCAGCGCGTGGTGGCGGCCCGTGCGGGTGAGGCGCGTGAGGGTCCCGCCCCACGGCATGGACCTGGACCGCAGCGTGTACGCGTTGACGCCCACGCCCTGGCCCACCGGGCCCACGCGCTCGCGGCCGTGGCCCAGCGCCAGCGTCACCGTGTCGTCCGGCTGGCCGGGCAGCACCAGCACGGGCACCTCCACCGCCTGGCCCAGCAACTCCAGGCGGGCCACGTCGCCCTTCTCCAGCTTCAGCGCCCGCGCGGTGGCGGGGGAGAGCAGCGCCGCGTTGTCCCAGGTGAGCTTCGTCACCGGGTCGGGCAGCTCCTGGAGCCAGGCGTTGCCCGCGAAGCGGCCGTCGTACAGCCGCGCGTCCAGCACCAGGGCCAGCTCCAGGCCCTCGGGGGCCTCCAGCGGGTGGCTCGCGCGGGCGGCGGCCCGGCGGTCCGGCGCATCCCCGAGGCTTCGGAGGGACTCCCGCCCCGCGACCTCCCGCGCGTCGCGCAGCACCCCGGCCTCGTTCAGCACGGCCTGGGCGGGCGCCGCCCGGGTCTCTGGAATGACGCCGTCCGCGAGCCACGTCTCCCAGCGCGCCTCGAAGTCCGCCGGCGCGCCCGAGCGCTCGCGCCACAGGGACTTGAGCAGCTCGTAGGGGCTCCGTGAGTCCAGGCCCGCGAAGACGGACAGGAGCTCCACCTCCGACACGGCGCCAGGGAACAGGGGCGCGATGAGCGGCTGTGAGATCGACGCGGTGCCGTCCGGCGCGCGGCCATCGCGCCAGGACTCGAAGGCGTGCGTCGCGGGGACGAAGGTGGGGCAGTGGGCCGCCGTCTCGTCCTCGTGGAGGCCGTGGTACAGGCGGAAGGGGACGCGCTCCAGGTGGCGCGCGAGGTCCGCGTCCACCATCGACGTCCAGACCGGGTTCCACGCCGTGATGATCAGCGTGTCCACCTGTCCATCGAGCAGCTCCGCCAGGAGCGCGCTGGGCGCCTCCGGGTCCGCCTCGGGGAGCGCCACGGGTTCGAGCAGCCGGGGCGTGTTGCCCAGCGCCTCGTCCAGCGCGAGCGCCAGCGCATGCACCGGCGGCGGCTGGCGCGCGCCCACCGTGACCCGGCCCCGTCCCCGGTGCAGAAGCAGGT
>JAFADT010000372.1 GCA_023424585.1 Pseudomonadota bacterium | reverse complement strand
TTCCTGGACGGCCAGAGCATCCACGACCGCTCGCTGGACGTGGTGGACCTGCGCCGGCGCGTGGGCATGGTCTTCCAGAAGTCCAACCCCTTCCCCAAGTCCATCTTCGAGAACGTCGCCTACGGCCTGCGCGTGGGCGGCCTCAAGGACAAGGCGAGGCTGGCCGCGCGGGTGGAGAAGTCCCTGCGCGGCGCGGCGCTCTGGGACGAGGTGAAGGACCGGCTCCACGAGAGCGCGCTGGGCCTGTCCGGCGGCCAGCAGCAGCGCCTGTGCATCGCGCGGGCCCTGGCGGTGGAGCCGGAGGTGCTGCTCATGGACGAGCCCGCGTCCGCGCTGGACCCCATCGCCACGGCCAAGATCGAGGAGCTCATCCACGAGCTCAAGGCCACGTACACCATCGCCATCGTGACCCACAACATGCAGCAGGCCGCCCGCGTGAGCGACCGGACGGCTTTCTTCTACATGGGGGAGTTGGTGGAGTGCGGTCCCACGGAGCAGATCTTCACCAACCCCCACGAGAAGCGCACGGAGGACTACGTCACCGGGAAGTTCGGCTGAAAGAGCCCGCGCGCGCGACGGAGCAGGACGACATGGCGGCCACGCACACCGACAAGGCATTCGAGCAGGACCTGCGCAACCTGCGCGAGAAGCTGCTGGCCATGGGGGCCAAGGTGGAGACCCTCATCTCCCAGAGCACCAAGGCCCTCACCGACCGGGACTCCACGCTGGCGGAGCAGGTGGTGGGCGCGGACCGCGAGGTGAACCGGCTGGAGGTCGACATCGACGACCTGTGCCGCCGCATCCTCGCGCTGCGCCAGCCGGCCGCGTCCGACCTGCGCCTCATCACCACGGCGCTGAAGATCGTCACCGACCTGGAGCGCATCGGCGACCTGGCGGTGAACATCGCCGAGCGCGCCATGGACCTGAACCAGGTGCCGCCCCTGGCGCCCTACGTGGACACGCCGAAGCTGGCGGAGCTGGCGCAGCAGCAGGTGAAGAGGGCCCTGGACGCGTTCGTGTCCGGGGACGCGGCCAAGGCGGAGGACGTCCTCAAGGGGGACGACCTGCTGGACGCCCTCTTCCTCAAGATCTTCAACGAGCTGCTGGCCTACATGATGGAGGACTCGCGCAACATCCGCCGGGCCACGGCGTTGATGTTCATCGCGAAGCACCTGGAGCGCATTGGCGACCACGCGCTCAACGTGGCGGAGATGGTCATCTACATGGTGCGCGGCAAGGACGTGCGCCACCCGCGCAGCCGCGACCTGGAGTAGGCGCGGCTTCACGGCGGTGTCACGGCGAGTTGGCCGTCCCGCCGCCCCGCCGCCCCGGTCCCGCCTCGTGGGGCCTCTAGGGTGGCGACATGCTCATCGCCTCCAGCCTCCTCCTGGCCGCGTCCGCAGTGGGCCTCGTGGCCCTCCTCCTCCAGGCGCTGTTCGTGCGCCGCCACCGCCGCGCCGTCCCCCCGGCCCCCACGCGCAAGCCCGGCCTGTCCATCCTCAAGCCCCTGTGCGGCGTGGATGATGACCTGGAGGCCAACCTCGCCCAGTTCGCGCGGCTGCCCTACCCCACCTACGAGGTGCTCCTGGGCGTGAAGGACGCGCGCGACCCGGCCTGGGCGGTGGCGCGGGCCGCGGAGGCGAAGTGGCCCCACGTGATGCGCGCGGTGCTCCAGGAGGGCGAGCCCGGCCTCAACCCCAAGGTGAACCAGCTGGTGACGCTGTCGTCGGAGGCCCGCTACGACCTCTGGGTGGTGAGCGACAGCAACACCCGCGTGGGCGCAGGCTACCTGGAGGAGATCGCCGCGGCCTTCGAGGACCCCACGGTGGGCTGCGTGACGCACCCGGTGGCGGGCCTGGGGGAGCGGAGCTTCGGTTCGCTCCTGGACAACCTGCACCTGTCCTCCAGCGCGGCGGCGGGGATGATCGCCGCGAAGCACGTGGCGGACCGCGACATCGTGGTGGGCAAGTCCATGGCGCTGCGCCGCGAGGACGTGGAGGCGCTGGGCGGCTTCTTCTCCGTGAAGGACGTGCTGGCGGAGGACTACGTCATCGGCCAATGGGTGACGCGCAAGCTGGGCAAGCGCGTGGTGCTGGCGCACGCCCCTGTCTTCAACGTGTCCCTGCGCAAGAGCGTGGACGCCTTCTTCCAGCGCTACCTGCGCTGGAGCGTCATCCACCGCACAGCGGTATCGCCCTCGACGTACCTCGCGCAGGCGCTCCTCAACCCGGCTCCGCTCGCGGTGCTGGGCGCGCTCCTCCACCCGTCCGCCCTCACCGGCCTGGCGGCGCTGGCGGTGGCGCTGGGCAAGGTCTGGGTGGACGTGGCGGTGTTCCGCTCGCTGAGGCCGCAGCCGGTGGGCTTGCGCGCGGCGCCCGCGGTGCTGGTCAAGGACGCCCTGCTCTTCGCCGCGTGGTGGCACGGCGCGTTCAGGCGCACGGTGGACTGGCGGGGCACGCGGCTGCGCGTGGTCGCCGGCACGCGCCTGGTGCCCCTGCGCGCGCGGAGCACGCCCGCCGCGGGGTGGCTCCCCAGCAACGGGGTGGGGTGAACGCCGCGGGCGCGACGCTTGATGGACCTTCGTAC
>JAFADT010000323.1 GCA_023424585.1 Pseudomonadota bacterium | reverse complement strand
CCCGCACGTCCGGATGGGAGAGCAGCGTGGCTTCGACTTCGCCCAGCTCGATGCGGAAGCCGCGGAGCTTCACCTGGAAGTCCGCGCGGCCCAGGTACTCCAGCGTGCCGTCGGTGCGCCACCGGGCGAGGTCGCCGGTGCGGTACAGGCGCGCGCCGGGCGTGTCGCTGAAGCCGTCCGGGAGGAAGCGCTCGGCCGTGAGCCCCGGGCGGCGCCAGTAGCCCCGGCCCACCTGCACGCCGCCGATGAACAGCTCGCCCGGGATTCCCACGGGCACCGGCTGGCCGTGGGCATCCAGGACGTACATCGCGGTGTTCGCCACGGGGCGCCCGATGGGGACGGCTCGCAGCGCGGCGTCGCGCGGGCACTCCCAGGACGTCACGTCCACGGCGGCCTCGGTGGGGCCGTAGAGGTTGTGCAGCGTGGCGTGCGGCATGCGCGCCTGGGCGCGGAGCACCAGGTCCGCGGGCAGGGCCTCGCCGCTGCACATCACCTGGCGCAGGCGCGTCAGGGACTCCAGGCCCGGCTCCTCCACGAAGGCGCGCAGCATGGACGGCACGAAGTGCACCGTCGTCACGTCCTCGCGCGCCATGAGCGCCACGAGGTAGTCCGGCTCCTGGTGTCCGCCGGGCCGCGCGAGCACCAGCCGCGCGCCCGTCATCAGGGGCCAGAAGAACTCCCAGACGGACACGTCGAAGCTGAACGGCGTCTTCTGCAACACCGTGTCCGCCGGCGTCAGGCCGTAGCGCGCCTGCATCCAGCGCAGGCGGTTGACGATGCCCGCGTGCGCGTTCATCGCCCCCTTGGGTCGGCCCGTGCTGCCCGACGTGAAGATGACGTAGGCGAGCGAGTCCTCACCGGCGAGCGGCGAAGGCGGGACGGAGGGCTCCCGGGCGATGGACTCCCACTGGCCGTCGAGCGCGATGACGTGCGCGGCGTGCGCGGGCAGCGAGGCGCGGAAGCGCTCCTGGATGAGGAGCACGGGGGCGGCGGTGTCCTCCAACATCCCCGCGAGCCGCTCCGCGGGCATGGTCGGCTCCAACGGCACGTAGGCCGCGCCGGACTTCAGGACGCCCAGGAGGGCGACGACCATCTCCAGCGAGCGCTCCAGGCAGACGCCCACGAGCGTCTCCGGGCCCGCGCCGCGCGCACGCAGGTGATGCGCGAGCTGGTTCGCGCGGGCATCGAGCTGCGCGTAGGTGAGGCGCTGGTCCTCGAACTGGAGCGCGATGGCCTCGGGCGCGCGTTCGGCCTGGGACTCGAAGAGCTGCTGGAGCGTGGCGCCCCGGGGGAAGTCCGCGCGCGTGTCGTTCCAGCCGCGCAGCACCTGCTCACGCGCGCTCGGCGTGAGCAGCGAGAGCGTCGCGAGCGGAGCCTCCGGCGCCGCGATGACCTCCCGCGCGAGCACCACCAGGTGCTCCGCCATGCGCGCGACGGTGGCTTCGTCGAAGAGGGCGGTGGCGTACTCCAGGTGGCAGGAGAGCTCCGTGCGGCGCTCCAGGACCTCCAGGGCCAGGTCGAACTTGGCCGTGTCGGTGGGGACGTCCACCGGGCTCAGCTCCAGGGACGGCAGCGTGGCCCGCGCCTCCGGCGTGTTGACGACGTTGAGGCTCACCTGGAAGACCGGCGTGCGGCTCAGGTCGCGCGGAAGTTCGAGCGTCTCCAGGACGCGCTCGAACGGGGCGTCCTGGCGCGCGTAGCCCTCCAGGGCCTGGGGCCGCACGCGGCCCAGCAGCTCCACGAAGGACGGCTGGCCGGACAGCCTGGAGCGCATGGGCAGGGTGTTGATGAAGCACCCCATCAGCCACTCCACCTCCGGCCGCGTGCGCCCCGCGATGGGCGTGCCCACCACGAAGTCCTCCTGGCCCGAGTAGCGCGACAGCAGCGTCTGGAAGAGCGCCATCATCACCATGAACGACGTGGCGCCGTGCTTGCGGCCCAGCGCCATCAGCGGCGCGGACACGTCCGCGGGGAACGCGAAGCGGTGCCGCGCGCCCTCGAAGGACTGGACGGCGGGGCGCGGCCGGTCCGTGGGCAGCTCCAGCGCGGGCGCACCGAGGAGCTGGTGCTTCCACCAGGCGACCTGCGCCTCCATCACGCCGCCTTCCAGCCAGCCGCGCTGCCACACGGCGTAGTCCGCGTACTGCACCGGCAGCGGCGGCAGGGGCGACGGCTGGCCCGCACGGAACGCGGCGTAGTTCGCCGTCAGCTCATGCGCGACGACCATGTTGCACCACGCGTCGGACACCGCGTGGTGGAAGACGAGCGCCAGCACATGCACCTGGGGCTCCAGGCGCAGCAGCGTCGCGCGCAGCACCTCCTGCTCCAGGTCGAAGGGCCGCAGCGCGTGGGCCCGGCAGAAGCGCTGCATCTCCGCCTCGCGGGCCTCGGGCGTCTCGCCCTCGACGTCCCGGCGCTGGAGCGGCAGGCCGCGCGACGGGTGGATGACCTGCACCGCGCGATCGCCGTCCAATGAGTACGTCGTGCGCAGCACCTCGTGCCGTGTCACCAGCGCGTCCAGCGCGGCCTGGAGCGCGGCTTCGTCCAGCGCTCCGACGAGGCGGAAGAGGGCCGCGTTGTTGTACGCGCCGCTGGTCGGCTCCAACTGCTGGAGGTACCAGAGGCGCTGCTGCGCGAAGGACAGCGGCAGCGGCTGGCCCCGGCCCACGCGCGGGATGGGCGGAGGGCCCGCGTTGACCACCGGCGCGGCGGCCTTCGGGGCCTCCACGGCGGGGCGCGCCACGGGCGGAGGAGGGAGGCGGGAAGGCGTGGCCACCGGCTCCACCCGGCCATCCGCGCGCATGCGCGCATGGCGGCCGGTGCGGTACAGCCGGGCGGCGGACTCGCGCGGGTGCGGCACGAGGCGGCGGTGCTCTTCATCACCCGCGCGCCACAGCGCGGTGGGGAGCCCCGCGCCGGCGAGGGCCAGCTC
>JAFADT010000259.1 GCA_023424585.1 Pseudomonadota bacterium | reverse complement strand
AAGGGATGTCGCTGGGCGCGGAGGTCTCGGTGCCGGTGCTCTCGCTGTCGGCAGAGGGTGCGCTGGCGTTGGAGCACGTCGCGGTGCCAGCGGGGCGCGCGGCGGCGGCACTGAGCGGCGGCCCTGGGGCGGCCATCATTCTTCAGCGTGTTGATGACTCGGTGGGATCAGGAGCTGGCGACGGTGGAGGTCCACAAGGGGCAGCTTCTTCACATAGGCAGAAGGGTTACTCGTCATTCAAATCCTTCAAACGGGCCATGGGGCCGGCAGGACCGGGGAAGGAGTGGCACCACATCGTGGAGCAGACGGACGGGAACGCGGCGCGCTTCGGGCCACATGCTCTCCACAACAGCGAGAACATCGTCGCACTTGGCAAGGATGTTCACAGTGGCGTGAGTTCTCTCTATTCGTCGAAACGGCCTAGACTCACGAACTCGGAAACCTTGACGGTGAGACAGTGGCTGAGCACTCAATCCTTTGAGGCGCAGCGCGAATTCGGATTGCAGGCGATCCAAAACGTGACGAGAGGAATCTGGTGACGGATCTCGAAAAGCTGGTTGAGGAGTTCGCGCGGAATGTGTCAGCGCAGACGGCAGCCATCGCGCGTGGGGACGCCAAGGCTGGGAACAAGCATGCGGATCGTTACATCGCGGCTGTTCGGAAGCTGAAGGGGCAGGGAGATGCGGGGCGGGATGCCCTTGCTGTGCTGCTCAAGCACCCTGACAAGGACGTCAGTACCATGGCGGCGGCATACCTCTTGAGGCATCGGACGGCCGAATCGAAGGCTGTTCTAGAAGAGGCCGCGCGAGGTGAGGGGTTGATCGCCTTTGAAGCCGCGCAGGTGCTGAAGAACTGGGAGCTGGGTGTTTGGGCGCTGGACCCGGGGTGAGCTTCTGGGGCGCGTGGAGCTGATGTTTCCAGACCTCATACCCAGGGAAGACTTCGTGGACAGCTACTTCGCCGGTGCCTACTGGGGGCCGCGGAAGGAGTCTCCTGAGGACTGCGCGCGTCGCACTGCGGAGTTGCTCACGCTCCTGTCCGCATGTGATCCGCTCCTTGCCCACTGGTACAAGCCCGCTCGGTCACGCAAGGACGCTCGAAAGCAACCCTTGATGCCGTCGGATCTGGCGATGCTCACGGAGGCGTTCCGACGTGGCGCCAACCGTGAAAAAGGGGGGCCGGCCATTGAGCAACTTGGCTTCACGTTCTGGTTCGGCAATGGAGGCGCTAGAGGGGAAGACGTGGATCTGCGCATCACCTGCGGTGACTACGGTGGCGCCACTCCCAACTCCTGCGTGATGACGCTACCGAGCATCGGGGCGAATACGGAGCAGCTCATCACCGCCCCGGTGCTGGCAAGCGTGGTTCGCAGCATGGCTCTGGCCTGGGAGCCTGATTGGGCCACGGCCACCTCTTGGGAGCACCGTGCGGCGATGGCCGAAACGCCCATGGCTGGCGGGTTCGTGGGTTGGGTCACGTACCTTCCGCGCCGCCGGGGGATCGTGCCCCCGTTGCCAGCCCCTGTCCGCATCGAGCCCGTCGAGAACCGGGGAGCCCTCATTGTCCTGACTCCGGAACGGCTGACCGCAAGCACTCCCGAGCATGTCGAACGGGGAAAGCGCGTGGCGGAACTGCTGGCGAGGTCAGGCGTGTTGGAACCCGTCATCGCTCGCTGATTCGCCCGTGGCCTGTCGAGCCGATATGGCACGCGCCATGTGCCCCCAGTGTGCCCCTCCACCGTGGATTGAGGGGACACACCAGGGAACAGAAGGGGACGCGGCGGGATGAAGGCGATAGGGGGTAACGGCGCGTCCTGCGTGGGTTTCCTATCGCTTCATCCCCTCTTGTCCCCCGGCGGCGTGGCCACCACCTCGCGGCCCAGCTCCAGCATCGTGGCGCTTTCGGACGGGTCGGGGCGCTTGTCGCGCAGGGTGACGAACTCCTCCGCCGCCGTGGGGTGGATGCCCACCGTGGCGTCCAACTGCTTCTTCGTCACGCCGCACTTCAGCGCCACCGCCAGCCCCTGGATGATCTCCGGCGCGTCCGCGCCCACCATGTGGAAGCCCAGCACCCGCTCCGTGCCCCGCTCCACCACCACCTTCATCATCGACCGCTCGTCCCGGCCCGTCAGCGTGTGCTTCATGGGCCGGAAGCTGGAGACGTAGACGTCCACCTTGCCATGGCGCTCGATGGCCTCCCTCTCCGTGAGCCCCACCGTGCCCACCGGCGGCTGGCTGAAGACCGCGGACGGGACGTTCTCGTGGTCCATCGTCACCGGGTTTTTCCGGTAGAGCGTCTCCACCATCGCCCTCCCCTCCGCGATGGCCACCGGCGTGAGGTTGAGCCGGTCCGTCACGTCCCCCACCGCGTAGATGCTCTCCACCGACGAGCGCGACTGCGCGTCCACCACCACCGCGCCGCGCTCGTTCAGCTTCACGCCCGCCTCCTCCAACCCCAGGCCCTGCGTGTTGGGCACGCGGCCGGTGGAGTACAGCACCGCGTCCACCTCCACCGTGTCGCCCATGCGCGTCAGCAGGCTGAGCGTGCCGTCCGCGCGCCTCTCGATGTCCTGGACGAACGTCTCCGGGCGGATGTCCACGCCCTTCTTGCGCATCTCCTGCGTCAGCGCCGCGCGGATGTCGTTGTCGAAGCCGCGCAGCACCGTGTCGCCGCGAATCAGCATCGTCACCTTCACGCCCAGCGCCGCGAAGATGCCCGCGAACTCCACGCCGATGTAGCCGCCCCCCACCACCGCCACCCGGCGCGGCAGCGCGGGCAGCTCCAGCGCCTGCTCCGACGTGAGCGCGTGCTCGATGCCCGGCACCTCCGGCAGGTAGGGCCGCCCGCCCGTGGCCACCAGGATGCGCTCCGCCGTGTAGCGCTTGCCCGCGACCTCCACCGTGTGCGCGTCCACCACCCGGCCCCGGCCCTCCACCAGCGTCACGCCCGCGTCGCGCAACAGCCGCCCGTAGATGCCCGTCAGCCGGTCCAGCTCCTTCGCCTTCACCGCCTGGAGCTTCTTCCAGTCCAGCGCGGGGCTGCTCACCGTCCAGCCGTAGCCCGCCGCGTCCTCCAGGTCGTAGCGGTAGTGCGCCGCGTACACGAGCAGCTTCTTGGGCACGCACCCTCGCAGCACGCAGGTGCCGCCCACGCGCCCCTCCTCGCAGATGGCCACCTTCGCCCCGGAGGCCCCCGCGCGCCGGCTGGCCGCCACGCCGCCCGATCCCGCGCCCAGTGTGAACAAGTCGAAGTCGTAGCCCGCCATCGGTGTCCTCCCTGCTTCAAGAAATGGGGGTTCAGCGCCCCAACGGGAAGGAACCCTGCCGGGCCCTGCCCGCCGGGCTGCTCCCCGGGGTCCAGAGCGCCTCCCGCTCCGCCTGTCCCGGTTGCATTCAATCCCCCTCTCGCACGGGAAGGGGGGATATCCTTGCTGGCAGGGCGGCTCCCCCTCATGTCTCACCCCCCCTCCTGCCAGACTTCCCCCCGGACGGGTGCTCCGGACGCCGACACGTCTCCGGGCATGGATCCGGAGGTGGTGGGCCGTCGCTACCGCATCCTCGACCTGCTGGGGCGCGGCGGGGCGGGCACCGTGTGGCGCGCGCAGGACGGGCTCTCGGGCCCCGTGGCCCTCAAGCGCCTGCACAAGACGGTGGCGGACCTGGCGCGGCGGCCCGGCCGGGGCACCCCCTCCGCCTTCGCCACGCAGGGCATGGCGCTGTCGCTGGCCCACGAGTTCCAGACGCTGGTGTCGCTGCGCCACCCGCACGTCATCCGCGTGCTCGACTACGGCTTCGACGCGGAGGGCCGGCCCTACCTGGCCATGGACCTCCTGGAGGACGCGCGCACGCTGGTGGAGGCCGGCGCGGGCGCGCCCCTGGCGACGCAGGTGGGGCTGCTCATCCAGACGCTCCAGGCGCTCGCGTACCTGCACCGGCGCGGCATCATCCACCGCGACCTGAAGCCCGCGAACGTGCTGGTGGTGCGCGGCCAGGTGAAGGTGCTGGACTTCGGCCTGGCCGTGGGCCGCGACCAGCAGGGCCGCCGCGCGCAGCCCGCGGGCACCCCCGGCTACCTGGCCCCGGAGCTCTTCGAGGACCAGCCCCCGTCCGAGCTGACCGACCTGTTCGGCTTCGGCGCCATGGCGTGCCAGATGTTCTTCGGCCGGCTGCCCCACGCGGGCCAGGTGTTCGCGACGCCGGGCTTCCCGCCCGCGCTCAAGGCCCTGCTGGAGCAGCTGGTGGCGCCGGAGGCCCACCGCCGGCCTCGCGACGCGGAGTCCGTCATCACCGCGCTGAGCGCCGCCGTGGGCCAGCCCCGGCCCGCCGAGTCCGCCGCCACGCGCGAGAGCTTCCTCCAGTCCGCGCGCTTCGTGGGCCGCGTGGCGGAGCGCGAGCACCTGACGGAGGTGCTCGACGCGGCGCTCGCGGGCCAGGGCGGCGCGTGGCTCGTCGGCGGGGAGAGCGGCGTGGGCAAGTCGCGCCTGCTGGAGGAGGTGCGCTCGCTGGCGCTGGTGCGCGGCGCGGTGGTGCTGCGCGGCCAGGCGGTGGACACCGGCGGCCTGCCCTACCAGGAGTGGCGCGCCGTGCTGCGCTGGCTGCCCATGCTCACGGAGCTCTCCGACCGCGAGGCGGGCGTGCTCCGGCCGCTGGTGCCGGACCTGGACGCGCTCGTGGGCCGCGAGGTGTCCGCCGCGCCGGAGCTGGACGCGGACATGGCGCAGCTGCGCCTGCACCAGACGGTGGAGGACGTCTTCGCCCGCCTGCCGCAGCCCACCGTGGTCATCCTGGAGGACCTGCACCAGGCGCACGCGGAGTCCCTCCAGCTCCTCGCGCAGCTCGCGGCGAAGGCGCCGGGGCTGCCGCTGCTCCTGCTCGCGAGCTTCCGCGACGACGAGGCCCCGCAGCTGCCGGAGCGCCTGGCCGGCACCCGCATGCTGAAGCTGCACCGGCTGAACGCGGAGGAGATCGCCCAGCTGGGCGAGTCCATGCTGGGCGCCGTCGGCCGCCGGCCGGACGTGGTGGAGCTGCTGCGCCGCGAGTCGGAGGGCAACCCCTTCCTGCTGGTGGAGGTGGTGCGCGCGCTGGCGGAGGAGGCGGGCGGCCTGGACCGGCTGGGCGCCGTCGCGCTGCCGCAGCGGGTGTGGGCGGGCGGCATGCGCGCGCTGGTGCACCGCCGGCTGGAGAAGGTGCCCCGGGAGGCGCGGGAGCTCTTGGACGTGGCGGCGCTGCTCGGCCGCGAGCTGGACCTGGCGGTGCTGGAGCGGGCCGCGCCCGGCGTGGACGTGGAGGCGTGGCTCACCGACTGCGCCTCGGCGGCGGTGCTGGACGTGGCGGACGGCCGCTGGCGCTTCGCGCACGACAAGCTGCGCGAGCGGCTGCTGGAGGACCTGTCCCCCGCGGTCCGGCCCGCGCTCCACCGGCGCGCGGCCCAGGCGCTGGAGGCGGCCCACCCCACGGGCCATGCCGCGGCGCTGTCGTACCACTGGGGGCAGGCCGGGGACGCGGCGCGCGAGGCACACCACGCG
>JAFADT010000137.1 GCA_023424585.1 Pseudomonadota bacterium | reverse complement strand
CCCTGGAGCCGCTGGCGCGCGTGCTCAGTCCGTCGGCGGGTCGATGAGCTGGATGGTCTTGAAGGTGGTGCCCGTCACCTTGAACAGCTCGTAGGGGGAGGCCGCCTCGCCCGTCTCGTTGTTGAAGTTCAGCTCGCCGCTGGCGCCCTTGACGTCGATGACCGTGCCCGCGCGCAGCGCCTCGCGCGCCGCGGTGAACTGCGTGGGGCCCAGGGGGTAGCTGGTCGCCGTCTGGCCGGCCGCGGGCGTCAGCTTCGTGAGCCCCTCCGCGATGCGCGGGCCGGTCACCGGCTGCGGGTTGTTGGTGTCATTGCCCACCGCGTACGCCGAGCCCAGCGCCACGAGGTACATGGCGTCGTACGCGTGCGTGGTGAAGGAGTACTGCCCGGGGTCCGTGCTGTAGGCCGTGATGAAGCGGTCCGCGAAGAGCTTGTAGGTGGCGTCGTTGGGACGCGCGGACGCGGGGGCCGTGCCGTACGTGCCCGAGAGCTCCGTCTCGACCTCCTTCCGGGAGGTCAGCAGGGTGCGGTCCTTGCTGGCGTCCGTGAGGAACCAGCGGTTGCCGTTGGCCATGCCCACCTGCTTGTCCATGGCCTCCAGCAGCAGGCGCGAGTTGTCCTCGGGGAAGCCCGCCAGCACCGTCATGTCCGGCTTGAAGGACACCAGCCGGCTCACCGCGCCGCTCACGGACTCGTTGCGGGTGTACTGCGCGCCCGTGACGTTGTCCTTGTCCGGGATGCGGCTCTGGATGGCGTCGAACAGGCCGGTGCCGTACGAGTCGCTCACGTACGCCACGCCCACCTTGGTCGGCGGGGTGAACGTCACGCCCGGGTCGTTGATGGCCGTGACGCCCTGGAGCACGTTCGCGATGACGCGGCCCTGGAGCACGTCCGAGGGCGTGGTGCGCCAGACCAGCCCCACGGCGCCGCCGTTCTTGTCCGACAGCGTGGTGAACGCGGAGCTCGTGGCCGTGTGGCTCATCAGGAGCACGTTCTTGGGCGTGGTGACCTCATGGATGGCGAGCGTCTGCGCGCTGCCCGCGCTGAACATCGCCACCACGCCCTTGTCGTTCACCATCCAGCTGGCCTGCCGCACCGCCTTGTCCGTGTCCGCCCCGGTGTCGCAGACGTACATGATGAACTGGCGGCCGCCCACGCCCTGCGCCTGGTTCACCTCGTCCAGGGCCAGCTTCAGGCCGTTGTAGCGCTGCTGTTCGATCTCCGCGTTGCCGCTCGCGTTGGTGAGCGGCAGCGCCGCGCCCAGCACGATGGGGTTGGCCGCGGACGTGGCGCCCACCACCTGGTCGCACCCCTCCGGCTGCGGCAGGCAGAAGCCGGACGTGCAGACGCTGTTGGCGCCGCAGTCGCTGCTCGTCGTGCACTCGGACAGGCCGCCCGCCGTGGTGAAGCTGCACCCGGACGAAAGCAGCGCCATGCCCAACGTCATCATTCCCAGCGCGCGCATCAGAAATGTCCCTCCATGCCGACCCCGGCGCCGCGCGGCGCGAACGTCACGCGGACCTCGCCCTGCGCGGGAGGGCCTTCCTTGGGATACAGGATGATGGCGGTGATGGCCCCCGCGAGCCCCACGCCGAAGCCGATGTCCGCGAGCAGCGCCTTGCTCTTGGTGCTGTCCGACAGCCGCTCCTTGTCGTCGAGCGTCTTCGCGTTGTCGAACTGCTCGCGCTGGTCGCGCGCCTGCAGGCCGAAGAGCACGCCCGCGCCCACGCCCAGCACCGCCACGCCGCCCGTGGCGAACGCCGCGATGCGCTGGTTGCGGTAGGACTTGATGGCGCGGTTCAGCTCCGCCTGGCGCTGGCGCTCGCTCTCCTCCTGCGCGCGCCGGGCCGTGGCCTGCTCCTCCTCCGCCTGCTGCCGCGCGGCGTCCGCCTCCGCCTCCAGGCGCCTCTTCTCCGCGTCCGCCGCCGCCGCGGCCTGGTCCTCGCGGTCCAGCTGCACGCGGAGCCGGTCGATGGCGCGGTTGCTGTTCTTCAGCAGGGTGGGGTCGGTGTCCTCGCTGGAGGACGTGACGTACTGGCGGTAGTAGCTCATCGCCTCGCGGGGCTCGCCCGCGTACTCCAGCGCCACGGCGATGTTGTAGACGAGCCGCGGGTGCGGCTGCGCCTCGTTGGCCTGCTTCAGCGCCTCCGCCGCCTCGCGGTACTTGCCCGCGTCGTAGAGGCGCTTTCCCTCTTTCAAGAGGGCCTGCACGTTGACCTTGGAGCCACCCCGCTGCGCCAGGGCGGACCCCGGCGCCAGCGCAAGCGCCAGCGACAACACGAAAACCAGTCTCATGGGGCAGGAAGCCTACCGCTGAACACTCCGGCCGTCGAAGCGCTGGACCCCTGAAAAAGCGCCGGGGCCACCCCCACCCCTGTAGCACCAGGGGAGGAAGCGGCCCCGGACGGGCCTTTCCGGGCGTCAGGCGGCGATCAGCCGTCCAGGCGCGCGATGAGCAGCTTGCGCTGGAGCATCAGCGCCTCGGGGGCCTTGGTGCCCAGCTGCTCGAAGAAGACCTCCTGGCTCTTGAGCTCGGACTTCCACTCGTCCTCCTTGATGGAGGTGGCCTCCTGGACGGCCTCCGCGGGCAGGTCCAGGCCCTTCAGGTTGAGGCCCTGGTCCTGGCGCGGCACCCAGCCCAGCAGCGTCTCCTGGGTGGGGACGCGGCCCTGGACGCGGTTCACGATCCACTCCAGGACGCGCATGTTCTCGCCGTAGCCCGGCCAGATGAACTTGCCGTTCTTGTCCTGGCGGAACCAGTTGACCTGGAAGATCTTCGGCAGCTGCGGGATGGACTTCTGCATGTCCAGCCAGTGCTGGAGGTAGTCGCCCATGTGGTAGCCGCAGAAGGGCAGCATGGCCATGGGGTCGCGGCGCACGACGCCCACCTTGCCGGTGGCCGCGGCGGTGGTCTCCGAGCCCATGGTGGCGCCCAGGAACACGCCGTGGGTCCAGTTGAAGGCCTGGATGACCAGGGGGACGGTGTTGGAGCGGCGGCCGCCGAAGATGATGGCGCTGATGGGGACGCCCATGGGGTCGTTCGCCTTGGGCGACAGCACCGGGTTGTTGCTCATGGGCGAGGTGAAGCGGCTGTTCGGGTGCGCCGCCTTCTCCGGGCTGCCCTTCTTCCAGGGGCGGCCCTGCCAGTCGGTGAGCTCCTCGGGGACCTCGCCGTCCTTGCCCTCCCACCAGACGTCGCCGTCGGGCGTGAGCGCCACGTTCGTGAAGAGCGTGTCCTTGGAGATGGTCGCCATGGCGTTGGGGTTGGTCTTGTTGTTGGTGCCGGGCACCACGCCGAAGTAGCCGGCCTCCGGGTTGATGGCGTACAGGCGGCCATCCGGGCCCGGGCGCATCCAGGCGATGTCGTCGCCCACGGTCTCGATCTTCCAGCCCGCGTACTCCTTGGGCGGGATCATCATGGCGAAGTTCGTCTTGCCGCACGCGGACGGGAAGGCGGCGGCGACGTAGGTCGTCTCACCCTGGGGGCTGGTGACGCCCAGGATGAGCATGTGCTCGGCGAGCCAGCCCTCCTCGCGGCCCAGGTAGCTGCCGATGCGCAGCGCGAGGCACTTCTTGCCCAGCAGCACGTTGCCGCCATAGCCGGAGCCGAAGCTCCAGATGGTGTTGTCCTGGGGGAAGTGGCAGATGTAGCGGCGGTCCGGGTTCACGTCGCCCGTGGAGTGCAGGCCGCGGTTGAAGTCGTCGCTGTCGCCCAGCATGTCCAGCGCGGCCTTCCCCATGCGGGTCATGATCCGCATGTTGAGGACCACGTAGTCGCTGTCCGTCAGCTCCACGCCGATCTTGGTGAAGGGGCTGCCCAGCGGGCCCATGGCGTAGGGCACCACGTACATGGTGCGGCCCTTCATGCAGCCTTCGAACAGGTGGCCCAGCTTCGTGTAGGCCTCCTCCGGGTCCATCCAGTTGTTGGTGGGGCCCGCGTCCGTCTTGTTCGGCGTGCAGATGAACGTGAGGTGCTCGACGCGCGCCACGTCGTTGGGGTTGGAGCGGTGCAGGTAGCAGCCCGGGCGCTTCTGGGGGTTGAGCGGGATGAGCGTGCCGTCCTTCACCGCCTGCTCGGTGAGGCGCTGCTTCTCCGCCTCGGAGCCGTCACACCAGACGATGCGGTCCGGCTGGGTCATCGCGGCCATCTTGGCCACCCACGCCAGCAGGGTGGGGTTCTTCGTGGGCGCCTGCTCGGTGGCGGCGGCCGCTTGCGTCGAAGCCATGGAGATCTCCTCGGGGTGTTTCGTGCGTGGGGTTTCCCGCGTTCCCGCTTCCTTGCGAAAGGGCAGGACCCTACAGCGGAAGGAACACCAAACCTTCTGGAGCCAGGGCGCAAAAGCAACTGACGTCCGGCAGTCAACCGGACTTTCGACCCCTTTGGCCTAATTCCACTTATCAGCGCCCGGTCGCCCATCAGTAAACGGCGCGGTGCGGCACATGCTGGCAGCGCGCCGCGCCGTGCCCAGGTTGAGGGGGCGCATCCGCACTTATGTCCATCGCCCTCGTCCTGGCCGTCGTCGTCGTCGCGCTGGTCCTCTTTTCCCTGGATTCCATCCCCATCGAGTTCACCTCGCTGGTGGTGGTGTGCCTGCTGTCGCTCACCGGGGTGCTGACGCCGGCGCAGGCGTTCGAGGGCTTCAGCGACGACACGGTCGTCTTCATCTTCACGCTGTTGGCGATGACCCAGGGGCTCGCCTCCACGGGCGTGGTGCAGATGGTGGGGCAGCGGATGGCGTTCTTCGCGCGCTTCGGCCACCAGGCGTTCGTCCTGGCGATGATGGGCGTGGTGGCGGTGTTCTCGTCGTTCATCTCCAACACGGTGACGACGGCGGCCTTCCTGCCGGTGGCCATTGGCGCCGCGCAGCGGGCGAAGGTGCCGCGCAGCAAGGTGCTGCTGCCGCTGGCGTACGCGTCCATGCTGGGGGGCACGGTGCTGCTCTTCGGCACGTCCACGAACCTGGTGGTGTCCGCGGCGCTGAAGCGGCACGGGATGGCGCCCATCGGCGTGACGGAGCTGGCGCCGGTGGGGCTGCCGGTGGTGCTGCTGGGCATCGCCGTGGTGGTGCTCCTGGGGCGGTGGCTGCTGCCCGCGCGCGAGGGCAAGCCGGGCACCGAGGGCTTCGCGCTGCGCGACTACCTCACGGAGGCCGTGCTGCCCGGGGACTCGCGCTACGTGGGCCAGCCCCTGGCGGAGCTCACGGAGGGGCTGGGGCTGCGCGTGATTGGCGTGGTGCTCGGCGGCGAGACGCTCGACGCGAAGCCGTCCTACGTGCTGACGGGCCAGGAGCGGCTGCTGGTGGAGGGCAAGCGCGAGGACGTCATGCGGGTGAAGGACCTGCGGGGCCTCGCGCTGCGGCCGGACGTGCGGCTGTCGGACGCGGAGCTGGAGGGGCCGGAGTCGATGCTCGTGGAGGCGAGCGTGCCGCCCGACAGCCCGCTGGTGGGGCGCAGCCTGCGGGAGACGCTGTTCGTGGAGCGCTTCGGGCTGCTGGCGCTGGGGCTGCACCGCCGGCCCGCCATCCAGCGGCTCACCAAGCTGCAGCTCCTGGGGCGCGCGTGGGACGAGCACTCGATGTCCACGCTGCCCCTGTCCGTGGGGGACGTGCTGCTCCTGCGCGGCCCGCGTCAGAAGGTGGCGGAGCTGGAGCCGGGCCACACGCTGATGGTGCTGGAGGGCCACGAGTACGAGCCGCCGCGCTACGCGAAGGCGCTGCTCGCGGTGCTCATCTTCCTGGGCTCGCTGACGGTGGGCTCGCTGGGCTGGGCGCCGCTGTCGCTGGCGGGGCTCACCGGCATGCTGCTGATGATCGCCACCGGGTGCATGGACGCGCGCACCGCGTTCCGCGTGGACTGGCGGGTGGTGCTGCTCATCGGCGCGATGATGGCGCTGGGGCTGGCCATGGAGGTGAGCGGCGCGGGGAAGCTCATCGGAGACCACGTGGCCCGGCTGGGCGCGTACGGCGGGCCGCGCGCGGTGCTGGCGCTGCTGATGGTGCTGACCATCCTGCTGTCCGCGCCCATGAGCAACCAGGCCGCGGCGCTGGTGGTGCTGCCGGTGGCGCTCAACGCGGCCTCCCAGCTGGGCGTGGACGTGCGCCCCTTCGCCATGGGCGTCACGCTGGCGGCGAGCTGCTCCTTCATCACGCCGCTGGAGCCCAGCTGCGTGCTCGTCTACGGGCCCGGCCACTACCGCTTCACCGACTTCTTCCGGCTGGGCACGCCGCTGACCGCGGTGCTGGTGGTGTTCCTCGTCTTCGCCGTGCCCTGGGTGTGGCCGTTCCACGGGGCCGCGTGAGGCTCAGTGGATGGCGGCGCGCAGCCCCACGTCCGCGAGCACGCGCGCCTCCTGCGCGAGCAGGTGCTGGAGGCGCGCGTCCACGGCGGCCGCGTCCCCGTCGGACGCGGTGACGGCCAGGCGGTGGAAGAGGGACTGGTGGCCGTCCTCGGACTGGGCCAGCTCCCCGTAGAAGCGCGCGAGCGCCGGGTCGGTGAGCCCCTCCGCGAGCAGGGACAGCCGCTCGCACGAGCGCGCTTCGATGATGGCGGCGACGAGCAGGCGGTCCACGCGCCGCTCCAGGGCGGGCGTGCGCACGTGCTTCTGCAGGCCCTGCGCGTACGGGTCTCCGGCGTCCCTGGTGAGGGTGAGGCCGCGCGCGGCCATCAGGTCCAGCACGCGCGCCAGGTGGGCGCTCTCCTCGCGCGCCAGGCGGGCCATCTGCGACGGCAGGCCCGGCAGGTCCGGGTAGGCCTGGAGCATGGACAGCGCGTTGGCGGCGGCCTTCTTCTCACAGTGGGCGTGGTCCACCAGCACCGCGTCGAAGTTCGCGAGCGCCAGCGGGAGCCAGCCGGGGTCGGTGGGCGCGTGGAGGATGACGGGGCCCGCTCCGGAGAGGGGGCGGCGGGAGGGCGTGGGGCGGCTGCTCATTTCAAGGGCTCGATTACTCCACCAGCACGAGCCGCTGGGCGCGGCCGGCGTGGTAGCCCACCTTGCGCGCGATGCGGGCGGTGCTCTCGTCGCGCTCGTCCACGCGCATGGCGAGCCGGGGCAGCGAGGACAGGAGGTGCCGGGAAATCTGCCCCAGGCACAGCGTGGCGTGGCCCTGGCGGCGGCGGGACGGGGGCGTGTACATGCCCTCCAGCTCCGCGCCGAACTGCGAGCGGCAGCCGATGTCCACCTTGAACACGAGCTCGCCGCCCTCCTCCAGCACGTAGGTGCGGCGCTGGCGCACGCGCTGGAGGACGCGGGCCTCGTAGTGGGCCGGGTCCTCGGCCAGCGGATCCCGCTCGAGGATTTCGCGCACGTAGCCCTGGGCCAGGGGCAGCAGGCGGGGCACGTCCTCCTCGCGGGCCAGGCGCAGGGTGGGGTTGGTGAAGGGGCCCAGGTCGTCTGCGGAGACGCTGAACAGCCGCTGGGTGCGCGACAGGCGCGGCTTGCCTTCACAGAGGCTGCGCACCAGCGCGTCCACGGCGGCCTTGTCCCCCACGGTGGCGCGCAGCTTGAGGCTGGTGGCGAGCGCGTCCGCGATGACGCCGGCGGCGCTGGCGTCGCTGGCGCTGGGCACCACCAGCCCGCCCTCGCCGCCCACGAAGACGGCCGCGGTGAGGACGCCGTTGTCGAAGCGGCCGTGGAAGGAGAAGGCCGCCTGGCGCTCCGGCGCGGCGATGCCGAACTCCTCCAGCAACCCCAGGAGGTAGAGGTTGTGGACGGGGTCCTTCGCCAGGAGCGCGCGCAGGGCGTCCGCGTGGGAAGGCGCGAGCTGTTCGACGGTGACGGGCATGCGCGCGGGGGAAGAAAGGGGCCTGAACCTTACGCGCAACCCCACCTCACGGGCCAGCGTCCCCAGGCGCGGCGAAACGGAATGGGTAGAGCACCGTCGCGGCGCCGCCCAGGCGGGGCGCCGGGAAGCGCGCGTCCAGCAGCGAGTCCAGCACGCACGCCTGCACCATGGGGTCCGGGATGGTGCTGGAGACGAGCTCGCCCCGGTTCATCTTCCCCTCGGAGCCCTCGCCCTCCACGGTGAAGCGCAGCTTCACTTCCTGTGTGCCCCGGTTGCGCTGTGCCGCGTCCTGGAAACATTGCTGCACGAGCGGAGTCACGGCCTGGAGGGCCAGGCGCAGGTCCTCCGCGTCGATGCGGCCGGAGGAGGCCTCCACCACCGGCTCCACCACCTCCACGCGGCGCGGATCCGGCGCGTCGAAGTCGAAGGCGTCGCGGGGCGGCGGCGCTCGCACCGGCGC
>JAFADT010000084.1 GCA_023424585.1 Pseudomonadota bacterium | reverse complement strand
GCGTGCAGGGTGTCGCGAGACGGGGACTCCGCGGGTGGCCGGGGAGGCGGGGGGGCGGCGGCCGGCTCGGGGGTCTTGGCCCGGGCGATCATCGAGCGCACGGACGAGGCGGCGGCGCGCTGCTGCTGGAGCTCGGCGGCGACCTTCGCGTCGACGAGGAGCGCGCGTCCCGCGGTCTCCTCCTGCCAGAGGAGGTGGCGGCGCACGTCCTGGAGTACGTCGGCCAGCTCCTGCGCGGAATCAGGCGTGTCGTCGTTCACGGTGATGGATCGGTATCGAAGGGACCGTCCCGGTGCAAGGAAGCAGCCGGGGAAGTTGCCTGTACGCTTAGCCCAGGGTCGGGGCTTCCGCCACCTTCCGGGCGGAGGCGCCGGGCACTGGTCGAATCAGGACACACCTCCGGCGAACCGCCGTCGGCCGCCGGGCGGACGCGGAGAAGATGCCGCGCGCGGGTTCCACATCCCTTTTCCAGGAGATCCTCGGACATGATCAAGGTGGCCATCGTCATCGGAAGCACGCGGCCCGGACGCAAGGCGGACAAGGTCGCCGCCTGGGTCCACGACATCGCGAAGAAGCGCGGCGACGCCACGTACGACCTCGTGGACATCCAGGACTTCAACCTGCCCCTGCTGGACGAACCGAGCCCGCCGTCGATGGGCAAGTACACACAGCCGCACACGCAGCAGTGGGCCGCTGCGGTGGAGGGCTACGACGCATACGTCTTCGTCACGCCCGAGTACAACCACGGCACCTCCGGCGCGCTGAAGAACGCGCTCGATTACGTCTACCGCGAGTGGAACAACAAGGTCGCCGGCTTCGTGGGCTACGGCAGCGCGGGCGGCGTGCGCGCGGTGGAGCAGCTGCGCCTCATCGCCTCGGAGCTGCAGATGGCCACGGTGCGCGCGCAGGTGCAGCTGTTCCTCTCCACCGACTTCGAGCACTACACCGTCTTCAAGCCGGACCCCGCCAAGGAGAAGCAGGTGAACACGCTGCTGGATCAGGTGGTGTCCTGGGGCGCGGCGCTGCGCACGGTGCGCGTGAAGCCGTAGCGGCTCAGCTGTCCTGGCGGGCCCGCGCCGTGGCGGCCCGCCGCAGCGCCTCCGCCGTGTCGGGGTCCGCGGGGAAGAACGACTCGATGGCCAGCTCCGCGAGCGTGATGTCCACGGGCGTGCCGAACACGGTGATGGTGCCGAAGAACGACAGCAACCCCAGCGACGTGCGGAGGCGCAGCGGCACCACCACGCCGCCGAAGTCGCGAGTCCGCGCGTCCGGGGTGGGCTCCGGCGCCGGGTAGCCGCGCAGCTCCTCCAGCAGCGCCACGAGCGTGGGGTCCGCGGAGGCATCCACCTGCCGGGTCAGGCGATGGAGGACGTGGTCGCGCCACTGGCGCAGGTTGTCGATGCGCGAGGCCAGCCCCCGCGGGTGCAGGCTCAGGCGCAGGACGTTGATGGGGGGCTCCAGCAGCTCCGGCGACAGGCCCTCCATCAGGAGGCCCACGGCGCGGTTCGCGGTGACGAGCGTCCAGTGCCGGTCCACCGCCAGCGCGGGGTACGGCTCATGGCCCGCGAGCACCAGCTCCACGGCCTCGCGCGTGGCGCTGAGGGCGGGGTCGTCCAGGGGGCGCTCGGCGAAGACAGGCGCGAAGCCCGCGGCGACGAGCAGGCTGTTGCGGTCCCGCAGCGGCACGTCCAGCTCCTCCGCCAGGTGCAGCAGCATGTCGCGGCTGGGCTGGGAGCGGCCGGTCTCCAGGAAGCTCACGTGGCGGGTGGAGACCTCCGCGCGCAACGCGAGGTCCATCTGGCTCAGCCCGCGCCGCTGTCGCCAGCCGCGCAGCAGCTCTCCCACGGGGCGGCCCTGCTGAAGGCTCGTCATGGTGGGGAAGATAGGGGGCGCACGTCATCGCTTCCATTCCCTCGGAGGTAATCGACGCCGCGCGCCCGGCCTCGCATCTTGTGCGCCGTCGACGGACGGCCTTCTCAAGGGGCCGCGCCGTCGCGTTCACCCATTCCACTGAAGGGAACGTGTGCCATGAGCAAGACGAACGTGTCGGGAAGCCTGTTGCGCCGCGTGCTGCTGCTGGACGGCGTCGCCAGCGGAGCGACGGGGCTGTTGGGGGCACTGGCCGCGGATCCGCTCGGGGCGCTGACGGGCCTGGAGCCAGGCATCCTGCGCGCGGCGGGGATCGGGTTGATCCCCTTCGCGCTGCTGCTGGTGTACCTGGCGTCGCGAGCCACCCTGCCCGCCTGGCCGGTGTGGTGCGTGGTCGCGATGAACGTGACGTGGGTGGTGGACAGCGTGCTCCTGCTGACGCACGGGCCGACGACGCCCACGGGCCTGGGGGTGGCGTTCGTCACGGCGCAAGCGCTGGCGGTCGCGGTGTTCGCGGCGCTGGAGTACGCGGGCCTGCGGCGAGGTACCGCGATGGCCATGGCCTGAGTCGTCCAGTCCGCGCGGCCCGAGGTTTCGGTCGTGCCGCGCGGATGGACAGGCGTTGCCCTCGTGACGGGGCATGGCACGGCCACGTCCTCCGTCATGGTGCCCGTGGGCGCGGACGTGCGGCGGATGCGCCACCTATCGCGCTGCGACCCGCCCCCGGGAGACCGGGGCGGGCCGCAAGGGCTCCTCAAAAGTCGCAACGAGTAATGCAATCAATCTCAATGATGCCGCCATTGTAGGGCTGCCCGTTCGGAGGCTTGCACCGAAGATAGGTCATGACACCTTCGTGTCCGGTGGGCTTGGCATCGCAATAGTAGCATGCGAATGCAACACGGGCGCTCTCACCAGGCCTACAGCTTGGCTCCTCGGTCGTCGCCGCAGAAGAGAGCATCTGACTGGACTCGCCTTCGGCCAGCTCCTCCACCTCGGCACCGCCACAGCCAGAGAGGAAACCTGCCACTACGAGCGCTCCAACAATTACAAGTCGCACTTGGCCATCTCCTATCATTGCCGAATATACGGCTTTTGCATGATAGCGCATGCATTCTGCCATGTGAACCCTCCACCTCGTGTTTGGGCAGTGCGTCACGACTGGCCATGGCGCCCGACGTGGCCCCCCCTGGGCCTGCTCCGCATCAGTGGACCCCCTCTGGAGCTGCTGGACTATGGTGCGCCGCGAGGTTGATCTGAGATTGCTTGCGCATCCGCCTGCCGTGACAGGAAACGCGGACGGTCGAGGGTCTGCCCCAATCGCGGGCATCGCTGGTGCGGCGCCCGACTCACGAGGACTCATGACTACGAGAATGAACCCATTGGTTGTCACGTTGGCAGTGCTGGCGATGTCCACGAGCTTCGCCGCAACCTCCAACGTGGGGGATGTGTGTGCCGGGCAAGGCTCGCCGCCGGCCGGCTTCCCAAGCTGCGTGTGGTCGATTCCGGTGGCGGGTGGCGAGGCCCTGCTCGACACGGCGGGCAGTGCCAGCGCGTCGGAAGTCCGACAGGCGCTGTCCGAGGGACGAGCGCCGAATCTCGCGCCCCACGTCGTGACCGACGAGGAAGGCGCACTCGTGGGCCAAGCCCTGCTGCTCGCGACAAGCTCGCTCTCTGAGGCGCTCGGCAGCGACCTGCCGACCTACGAACTACCGAGCGGCGATGAGCAGGTGACGGTCATTGAGGGCACGCTCACGGGTCAGTCGGGCCCGACTGGCCAGGAGGTCATGCTCAAGATCTACTTCTACAATTGGGGCCACGGCCACTGGACGATCATCTTCGAGGTCAACGAGCATGAAGGCGTGGGATACGACAGCAAGGGCGGCTGGTTCACGCTTCTGTGAAACGCACCTGCCGTCCTCTCTCGCTGAGCGGGTGACGACGTCGCGGCATTACCGCAGCAGGTGAGGCCGCAGAGAGCTGATTGACGACGTCCAGCGCCGGCCGGGCGCCGAGCACTCGCGGCCCCAGGTGCTCGGCGTCGCGGGACCTCCGTTCACCTCCGGGAAGCGCGAGGCCCCCAAGGGACGCCGCTCCCTCCAGACCATGGTCGCCGTGAGTGAGGCGCGACGGCGGCTGGTCCTTCACCGCCTCCCAGCCGCCCAGCGCCGTCGCGCGCTGGATGATGCGCCTGACGCCGCCGAAGCGCTCAGCCTCGCGGTGACACGAGCAGCAGCGACAGGAGCTCCGCCGCCACCGCGCGCTTGCTCCCCTGCAACACCCGGTCGGCCGCCCCTCGCGAGATCACCGTCACCTGGTTCGTCTCCGTCCCGAACCCCGCGCCCTCGGCGGTGACGTCGTTGGCGACGATGGCGTCCAGCCCCTTGCGCTCCAGCTTCTCGCGCGCGTGCTCCACCACCCGCTCCGTCTCCGCCGCGAAGCCCACCAGCACCGGGCGCTTCGCCTTCCCCGCCACCTTGCGCGACGCCTCCAACAGCACGTCCGGCGTCCGCACCAGCTTCAGGGTCTCCGGCCCCGCGCCCTTCTTCACCTTCTGCGGCGCGCGCGTCTCCGGACGCCAGTCGCTCACCGCCGCGGTGGCGATGAACGCGTCCGCGGACTCCACGCGCGCCAGCACCTCGCGCGCCATGTCCTCCGCGCTCACCACGTCCACCACCTCCAGGCCCGTGCGGTCCACCGCGCCCACCGGCCCCAGCACCACCGTCACCTTCGCGCCCAGCGCCCGCGCCTCGTGTGCCAGCGCCAGGCCCATCTTCCCCGTGGACGGGTTGGAGATGAACCGCACCGGATCCAGGTACTCGCGCGTGGGCCCCGCCGTCACCAGCACCGTCCTGCCCGTGAGCGGACCACCTCCCAGCCTCGCCGCCACCGCGGACACGATGGCGCCGACGTCCGCCAGCCGCCCCGCCCCCACGTCGCCGCACGCCAGCATCCCCGCGCCCGGCCCCACGGTGCTGAAGCGAGGCTCCGCCAGCAGCGACGCCACGTTCTCCTGCGTCCGGGCGTTCTCCCACATCGCCACGTTCATCGCGGGCGCCAGCACCACCGGCCCCTTGAAGGCCAGGAGCGACGTGGTCACCGCGTCACCACCGAAGCCGGCTCGGATCTTGGCGATCAGGTCCGCCGTCGCGGGGGCCACCACGTAGAGCTCGCCCCAGCGGGCCAGGTCCAGGTGGCCGAAGTTCCCCTCCTGCGCCGGGTCGAAGTAGTCCGTGAGCGGCGGATGCCCCACGAGCGCCTGGAAGGTCAGCGGGGTGACGAACTGGCGCGCGGCCTCCGTCATGGCCACCCGCACCTCCGCGCCCGCGCGGCCCAGCTCACGCACCAGCTCGCAGGCCTTGTACGCCGCGATGCCGCCACCCACGCCGACGATGATCCGGCGACCCTTCAATGCCGATGCGTCCATGCGGCTTCATTACGCGCCAGCCCGCCCGGTCGCAACACGACTACCGCAGGGACACCTCGCCCTGGGAGGGCACGTCCACCGAGCGCACCACCGGGCCCGCCCCCGGCATCTCCGCGTGGAAGTAGCCCCACACCAGCGTGTAGCGCCCCGGCTTGAGCCCCTGCACCACCACCCGCTCCGACATGGGCTGGTACACCAGCTGCGCATACCGGGTGCGCAAGAGCTCCGTGGGCGGATTGCCCACCGCGCCCACGTCGCCCGGCACCACCCACAGCGCCTTGCCCCGCTCCGGCTCGATCAACACCGTCACCGAGCCCGTCCCTGGCACCGGCCCCAGGTCCAGCGTCATCTCCGTGCCCGCCACCTGCGCCACCACCGCCGGCTGCTGGCCCGCCCCGCGCCCGCCCACCACGAAGCGGTAGTTGCCCGGCGACAGGTCCGCGCTGTAGCGGCCGTCCGCGCCGGTGATGAGCGACACCGTCTCGCTGCGGTCCGCGTTGAGCCCCTCCACCTGCGCGCCCGCCGCGGGCTGCCCGTCCGCCAGGTACACCCGGCCCGTCAGGTGCGTCGCGGGCTTGAGGGTCAGCTCCACCTGCGCCGTGCTCCCGCGCGGCACCTCCTGCGTCCCGCTCACCTTCCCCTTGCGCGCGGACACCGTGAAGCGCGGCACGAACGGCGGACTCGCCAACGTGAAGCTGCCGTCCGGCCCGGACAGCACCGACC
>JAFADT010000602.1 GCA_023424585.1 Pseudomonadota bacterium | reverse complement strand
GAGCTGCGCAAGGGACTCCAGAAGGCGTGTCAGCTGTGGATCATCTCCGATTCGACGCAGCACCTGACGCCCGAGCACGTGAAGGTCATCAAGGAGTTCTTCGACGCGGGACACGGTGTGTACATCTGGGGCGACAACGCGCCCTACTACGCGGACGCCAACGTGGTGGGCAAGGCGCTGCTGGGCACGAGCATGGTGGGGGACGTCATGGGAGACCAGACCGTCGGCCTGCGGAAGGATGGGGCGGGGCCGGGGCTGCTGCGCCGACACCTGCTCACCACGGGCCTCGAGTACCTCTATGAGGGCATCACCATCGCCACCATCCAGCCGAGCCCGCAGCTCACGCCGCTGCTTCATGGCTCGGCGGGCAACCTGGTGGCGGCCTTCTATGACAACGGTGGCAAGCGGGCCATCTTCGACGGTGGCTTCACGCGCCTCTACAACAAGTGGGACACGGCGGGCACCGCGCGCTACGTGAAGAACGCGGCGGCGTGGCTGAGCAACGTGGAGCGCTTCGGCGACGCCGTGGTGCGCGCGGACCTGCGCGACCCTCCGGCCCAGGAGCCCGCGCCGAAGCCGTGAACCCGCTGGGGATGCGCCTTCACTGGCAGCGGGCGGGGAGGGCGCACAGGAACCGCGCGACAGGCTGACGCAGGCGATGGCGAGGATCCAGGGATCCGCGCGTGCGCGGGGAGAGGTGGGCACCCCAGGCCGCCGTGCGTTCCGCGCGAACGCACACGCGTGTCCAGGCAACGCGTCAGCCCGTGCTCCATCGCCGTGTTCCCCAGGGAGGCGCTCCCGCGCGGGCCTGGATGCGTGCTGGCACGCTCCACGCAAGACGGCGGGCCTCGCGCCGCGGATCACGGGCGCCCATCGAATCCACTCCCTGGACCGTCATGCCCTCCTCGCTCGCCCCCCACCAGGTCCCCCCGCAGCGTCCTGCCCAATTCGCTTCGACCGACGTCGGCTCCCTCAGGCAGAGCATCAACCTCTTTCGAGGCTCGGTGAGCTACCAGCGCCCGCTGGTCCAGCTCCCCGGGAAGCTCGGAGACGACACGCTCGCGGTCGACCTGGGCCTCTCCTATGACAGCTCCATCCACCTCGCCGCGACGCGCTGGAACCTCGACGCGCCCACGAGCGTGGTCGGCCTGGGCTGGATGCTCCCGCGCGAGCGGATCGTCGCGGAGTCGGATGGCGGATTGTCGCTCGCCGCGCGGCGCTTCAGCCTGGAGTCCGGAGGCGCTCGCAACCGGCTGGTGCCCACCACCCGCCCGTGGGTCCGCGCGCTGCTGGACGCGGCGCTGGGCTCGCGGCTCGGTGGACCCCACGTCTCGCGGGAGCTCATCGCCGCCTTCGCCGGAGCCGGCCTCCCCCTGTCCCCCGAGGCCACCGTCAGCGGGCAGGGCCCCTGGGACGTGGAGGATCCCATCCACGAGCAGTCCTTCGTCCTGTCGGAGCAGGCCGGCGCGGACGGCGCCCAGGTGCTCGCGGTGGCGGCGGGCGGGCTCGGCTTCGAGCCGCAGGACTTCAGCTTCTGGCGCGTGCGCTACTACCCGACCTACGAGCGCTGGGTGGCGGTGGACGACTCGGGCACGCAGCGGGTTTTCGGCGGTGGCGTCTCCGTCACCTCCCAGGGCTTCGCCACCAGCGCCGGCCACGGCATCGAGTGGGGCGTGCGCTTCGGCGGCGAGCGGGGCGGCTGGGTAGGCAGCTCGACGCGCGGGGAGGGCCAGGCGCAGTACGCACGCGCGTGGAACCTGGTCGCGCGCGTGGACCGCTACGGCGACCGCGTCACCTACGCGTACAACGGCTTCGAGCGCGGCGCGGACGGGCTGCTCCCCACCGTCGAGCAGCGCGTGGGCCCCGACGGGCTGCCGTACACCAAGGCCTGCTACCTCTCGCGCATCACCGGCGTGGGCGGCCGGAGCGTGGCGCTGGACTACGCGCCCAAGTGGTACACGGCCACCGTCCACGAGTACCAGGATCCGCACAAGGTGCTCGTGCCCGCCGCCGACGGCGTGGCGCCGGAGAACCTCACCACCCCCAACGCCTTCCAGGACCGCTACGAGACGCTTTACCTCGACAAGCTGCGCGTCCTGGACGACGCGGGTCGAGAGCTGTACCGCGTGACGCTGGACTACGCCCGGCCCCAGGCCCTGCCCGGCACCCCCGCCGCGTCGTCCGCAGACCTCTGCAAGCGCTTCCTCACGGGCATCACCGAGCAGGACCCTGCCGGGCGCAGCCTGCCCGGCTACGTGTTCGCCTATGCGCTGGAGGAGGGCGCGGCCCACCCGGGCGCGCTCACGCGCGTTACCTATCCCGAGGGCGCCACCGGCACCTTCACGTACGACGGCGCCATCTCGCTGGACATCTGCGAGCGGGACCTGACCGTCACGCCGCCCGCGGGCTTCGGCGCCACCGGCAACACGCCCTTCGTCTGGCTGGGGCCGGACTACGCCGTCACCTGCTGGCTGGATGCGCAGCGCAGGCGGCTGAGCCTCCAGGTCCACACGTGGACGGGGCGCTGGCAGCGCTCCACTTCCAGCGAGGGGCTCGTCTACGACGGGGAGCAGGCGCTGGACGCGGACACGCTCGCGGGCGTCACCTCCATGGACTTCTTCGGGCTGACCTTCCGCGTGGGCGACGAGGTGCGCGTGCTCCCGTTCCGGCGCGGCACGCTGCGCGCGTGGGAGTGGGAGCCGTACTCGGGCGAAGCCGGCACCTCGTGGCTGTCCTTCCCGAGGGCGACGGGCGCCCGGCTCGCCGCCGGAGAGCGCTTCCTGCTGTCCGTCGTCTCCGGCTTCGACGGCGCCGGTGACAACCTCTACCGGCTCACGTGGGACTGGCAGCGGCGCGCGTGGAGTGGCGGCGATGCGCCCGCGGTGCGCGGCCGGACGATGCAGGTGCTCGCGCGCGGCGAGCGCTACCTGCTGTGGCAGCACCTCAACGGCAAGGGGACGGTGTCGCTGGCGTGGCTGGACGGCGACCACCGGTGGAGCGACGGCGGCTCCCTGGACGTGGAGCTGGGGCCCCGGCAGACGGAGATGGCCTGGGCGGACGGTCCTTCCATGGTGGCGTGGTGCGAGGCCCTGGACTCCAACGCCACCGGCCGCTACGCCCTGCGCGTGCGCCGCTGGGACGCGGACTACCAGTTCCAGGCGGGGCAGGGCGTGGACGCGGAAGACCTGCGCCTGTCCTCCGTCACGCAGGTGCCCCGGCCCTCATGGCCGCCGGTGCCGTCCGTGTCTGGCAACGAGCTGGTGGGGACCGACCGCTACCTGTGGCGCTTCGATGGCGTGACCTGGAACACCTCCGAGGCGCTGACCGACCAGGGGCGCGGCCGGCCGGGCTGGCTGGCCTACGCATATGGGCGCGACGTGGTGCTTCAGGTGCTCAACGTGGCGGATGGCGTCACCACGCGGCTGCTCGCGTACGACGCCGACAGCGGCACCTTCGCGCGCGCGCCGAGGACGCTGCCGGCCCTGTCGCCAGGAGAGGACTCCGGCTACCCCGCGGCCACCGGCGAGGACTTCATCGTCGCCTCCAACACCGTCTGGTACCGCGGCGCCGCGCCCGGGTGGAAGGGGCCGGAGAGCGAGCAGCCCGTCTACGAGGGGGCTCCGGAAGGCACGGACTTCTTCAGCGTCGTCGACGCGGCCCCGGACTTCACGGGGTGGCGGCTGCCTCCGGGCGCGGGCGCCGCGCGCATCGCCCTGGCGCTGCTGGAGAACGGCCGCGCGAAGGCCACCTCCACCATCGCCGGACAGACGTTCGTCAGCCCCCTGTCGCCCGAGGGGCTGCTGTCTCCACCTCGCGCGGGAAAGAGCCCCGCGGGCCCCTCGACCCTCGTCACCTACCCGCAGACGGCGCCCGACTTCGAGCGCGCGCCGAGCCTCACGCTGCACCGCTTCGTGGGGGGCGACATCCAGGGCGCGCTGGTCGACTTCCCGGTGCGCTCGCTGTCCATCGACACCGGCCTGGGCGAGCGGCTGCGCACCGTGTGGAGCTTCGACCGGGTGAGCGCCGCGTGCGACCCATCCGGCGAGATCATCAAGTACTACCGCTCCACGGCCTGGGACGGCTGTGATGACCCCTCCGCCGCGCGCGCCGGGCGGACCGTGACGACCTACGACAACGGGGCCACGGGCGAGGGCCTGAGCATGCTGGACGGCCAGCCCCTCCAGACGCTCACCTTCGAGGGCGCCGCGCTGTTCGCCGCGCCCGCCTCCGCCGCGCTGGGCCTCACGCCGGACGTACCGCCGGGAACCCCCGTGCCGGAGGCCCTGAGCGCGCTGTTCCCCTCCGAAGCGGCGCTGTCCGCCCAGGCCGTCTACGAGGCCCGCCGCGTGGACGGGCGCGCCCTCTACTGGTCCGTCGAGGACCCCACGACCCGGCGCCGCTACACGGTGGACAGCGACGAGGATCCGAGGTCCCCCACGGCGGTGCGCGGCTACACCGGAGGACTGGTCGCCAGCGAGACGAACACCTGGGAGGTCTTCACGTCGCGCGCCGGCTTCACGTCGCTCCAGGACGCGGCGCGGGGAACGTGGAGCGAGGTGGCGCTGCATGGCGCCTACGTGCGGCCAGCGAGCATCCGCTCCATGCAAGACGGCCTCGCGCTGGAGACGCGCTATGGCTACCTGGGAGGACTCCCCGCGCCGCTGACGGGGGGCACCACCTCCGAGTCGTTCGACACACGCGACGTCCACGGCGTGACGTGGACGACGGAGATGGCCACCACCTTCGCCGCCGAAGTGCCCGCCTACCGCGCCCTGGCATGGGAGAACGTGCTGACGAGCGTCGCGCAGATGCGCACCCGGGTGCGGCCGAAGGACGGCGTGGACACCGTGTCCGCGTGCGCCGCCACCACCTACGGCCCCTTCGAGACGGCCGGAGGCTGCACGGTGCTCGACGTGTCCGCCCGCTACGACTGGGGCGGCCCGACTGCCTCCGACGGCGCCCGGTTCCCGTTCGGCGCGGCCACCGTCCCTCCGGAATGGTTCACGCGCACGCGCATCCTGACGCGCGACGCCCGGGGCATCGCCACGCTGTCGAAGGACGCCTCGGGCATGGCGCACTCCACGCGGGTGGATGCCAGCGGGCAGCTCCCGCTGCTGATGGTGACGAACGCGGACCTGGCCGCGCAGGAGGCCGACGCCTGCGGCTTCGAGTCGCAGGAGCCCGTCGCCGCGTGGTCCTTCACCGGAGGCGCCGCCATCACCTCGGAGCGCGCCCACACCGGCGTCCGCTGCGCGTGGCTTCCAGGGGGTGACGCCGCCGTGGAGCGCGCACCGCTGACGCCCGCCGACAACGCGCGCACCTACGTCGCCGGCTGCTGGTATGCGCGTCCCCGTGGCGCCGCGGCCGGCGCGTCGCCCGTGCTGACCATCACCGTGACCTCGGGAAGCACGGTGGTGGGCGAGCCCCTCCGGCTCGCGCTGGACGACACCTCCGGGCGCTGGACCTGGGTGCAGGCGGCCATCGCGCTGGGCGAGTACCGCGCGCGCCTCGCGTCCGAAGGTCCGCTCTCCATCCGCCTGCGCGTCGACGCGGGCGGCGGCGAGCTGTGGGTCGACGACGTGGGCTTCTACCCGCGCGAGGCCAACGTCATGGCGCAGGCCTTCGAGCCGGGGACGTGGAAGCTGACGGCCAACGTGGGCCCTGGAGGGCTGACGTCGCGGGCGTTCTATGGCCCCACCCGGCGCATGGTGGGCCAGGTGCGCGCGGACGGACAGCTGAAGGGCGTGCAGCTGGAGTTCAGCTCGCGCCAGCGCAACGCCACCTTCGAGCCGGGAGACCCGAACACCCAGGTGGCCCTCCAGGCCACGCGCGGCGGCACCGTGCAGACGTTCCGCGACGGCGAGGCGTGGCGCGATGCCTGGACGCCCTCGGCGGAGGGCGCCTGGCGCGCGGACTCGGGCCTCTTGCTGCACGAGGGCACCACCGCCGCGTCGCTCACCGCCACCGCGCCGGAGGCGGAGGAGTGGGCCCTCTACGTGGAGCCCACCGCGGTCGACGGTGGGCCGGTGCGCCTCTCGCCGGGATTCGGCTTCACGGTGGGCACCGCCGCGCGGCTCACCTGGGACGCCGGCTGGCGCCTGGACGTGGGCGGGCAGGGTGTCTCGCCGGTGGGGGCGGGCGCATCCAGCCCGGCCTCGCTGCTGCTGGTGGTGACGGGGGGCCGGCTGCTGTTCTGGACGGACGGCGGCCTGGTGTTCTCCGTGGCGGCGGGCGTGCGCGGAGGCGCGGCGCTCACGTCCGGCACCGGTGCGCTCGGCCTGCGCAACCTGGCGTGGATGGAGGGGCCGGTGATCCAGGCTCGCTTGCAGGACTCCACCGGCGCGGACCGTCAGCTCCAGGCGCTCGGGGGCGGCACCTATCTCGTCAACCAGCTCATCGAGGACGCGCTGGGGCGCACCATCGTGAAGACGAAGTCCGTGCCCGGTGACTTCGGCTCGGGCGCGGCGCTGGCCCCGCTGCTCTACCGGACGGGGCTGGTGGACCTGCCGGCCTTCCAGGCCTCGCTCGCGGGCAGCGGCGTCATGGCCGGCGACGCGACGGACTACTGGAACGGCGAGGCGGGCCGCTCCGCGGACGGGGGCTACCCGTACTCGCGGCGCCTGCTGGAGGCGTCACCGCTGGGGCGCACCGTGGAGGTGGGCCTGCCGGGCGCCGCGTGGGCCATCGTCGAGCCGTACACCACGTCCGCCGACTCGCGGCCCACGGCGAAGGTGCGCTACGCGCCGGACGCGGCGGTGCTCCCAGGGCTGGACCTGCCGGCCACCGACTTCCGCGTCACCACGTTCATCTCCCCCGTGGGCGAGCGGCGCCTGCGGGTGCGCGACGCGAAGGACGCCGCGCTCGCCGTGCTCGTGCCGCTGGTGGACGGATCCACCTATGTCTCCGCGATGGACCTGGGCATGGAGCCCACGGGTACGCGCACGCGCGTCATCCTCCCCGACGGCTGGCGGAGCGGCACGGACGCGGCTATCGTCCGTGACTACGACTGCCTGGGCCGGCTGCTGCGCGAGTCCACGCCCGACGCGGGCGAGACGCGCTACGTCCACGACCGGGGGGGCAGCGCGCGCTTCGCCCAGACCGCGGCGGACGCGGCCGAGGGGCGCATCACCTGGACGACCTACGACGCGCTCAGCCGGATGACGGCGCGCGGCCACGTGACGGCCGAGTGGAACGAGCCGCTGCTGCTCGAACGGGCGGAGCTCCCGGGCTGGCCGCTGACGGAGCCGGGCTCGGGCGCGGTGACGACGGGCGTGTGGCGCTACGACGGCGACGGCTGGGACGCGCTGGCGCTGGGGCAACTGGTGGGCTCGCGCTCCCAGGACACGGGCGCGCCCGCGACGGTGGACTCCGCGTATCGCTGGACGCCGCTGGGACAGCTCGAGGCGCGCACCCTGCGCGTGACGTGGGACGACGGCGAGGAGGCCGCGCCGCTGGAGGTGACCTTCGGCTACGACAACACGAACGCGCTGGTGCGGCTCGGACTGCCGCGGGAGCTGCTCCCCCAGCCCGGGCCGCTGCGGTACGGCCGAGATGTCCAGGGCAACATCACCTCCATCCAGGATGAGGCGGGCACGGAGCTGGCCTCGTTCGCGTGGGATGCGATGGCGCGGGTGCGCGCGAGCCGCTCCGGCCCCGTGACGTGGGCGCTGGAATACGACTCGCCGGGCCACCTGCTGCGCTCCGCCGCCTCCGCCGGGACGAGCGCCACGCAGGCGTACACCTTCGCGCCCGACAGCAACGTGCGGGGCACCAGCGCGGTGCTCGGCGCGCACCGGGAGCAGCTCGCCTACGGCTACGACGGGCTGGGCCGCATCACCGCCTCCGACACCGTGGAGGGCACCGATGCCCCCGAGCGCTTCCAGTACGAGGGAGACCTCAACGGCAACATCCGCGAGCTCTCCGGCGCGCGGCTGTCCTACGCGCCGGGCGGCAACCGGCTGGACAGGGTGGCGTGGCCGGACGGCGGCGAGACGTCGTTCACCTGGCGGGCCGATGGCACGGTCTCATCGCGCCGCACCCGAGGCACCGGACCGGTGGACCTGGACTTCGCCTACGCGCCCGGCATGGCGCTGCCCCGCCGGATCCAGGTCCGCCCCGGCGCCAGCGACGCGCGCACCGTCGAGTACGCCTACGACGCCGACGGCGTCCGCGTGGCCACCCGGGTGAAGGGCTCCGACGGTGAGCAGCGCGAAGTGCGCTTCCCGGGGGAGAACCAGCCGCTGTTCGTGACGGGCGGGAGGAGCGGCACCGTGCTGTACGTGCCGGGGCCCACGGGCTGCCCCCTGGTCTACCGCGACGGCGTCCGCTACCACGCCTCGAGCGACCGGCTGCGCTCCACCCGCGCGCTGTTCGACGCGCAGGGCACGCTGGTGGAGGGCTTCGGCTACGCTGCCTTCGGCGCGACCCGGGAGGCGACGGGCGCCGCGCCGTGGATGCGCCTGCGCTTCTCCGGCGCCGAGTACGACGCGGAGACGGGCCTCTACAACCTCAACGCCCGCCTCCTGGATCCGGTGCTGGGCCGCTTCTACGCGCCGGACCCGGCCGACGAGTTCCCCAGCCCCTACACCTACGCGGGCAACCACCCGACCACGCGGGTGGACCGCACGGGCGCCATCTCGAGCGGCGCCCGCGCGGCGGTCATCGTGTTCTCGGGCATCGCCACCGCGGCGGGGACGGTGGCGGGGTTGGTCGTGGACGTGACGACGATGGGGAGGACCGCGGGGCTGTCAGCGCTCGCGAGCAGCCTCTCCGCGGCCGGCTGGAACGGGATGACCTACGCGCTGACCGCCGACGACTGGAGCTGGAAGGATTTCGCCGGAATGGTGGGCGTGGGGGCGGTGAGCGGCTTCATCCGCGGAGGCATCTCCGGCGGCATCCAGGGACGCGCCAGGGCGGGCCGCGAGGAGAAGGTGCGTGGCTTCACGCAGCATGCCGGCCTGCTGGCCGACGCCGCGGCAAAGCCAGACGCCTCGCGCGCGACGAAGGCGAAGAAGTGGATGTCCGAGGCCACCTACTGGGACAAGTTGCAGAAGAAGCTCAGCCCCGCCCAGGACGCCTGGGAGCAATTCGCGGTGGCGCTGCCGCACAGCGCGCTGGGCAACACCATCGGCTACACCGTCGCCGGACTGGTCTCGATTCCCCTGACCAACCTGGTGACGCTCGCCGTCTACGGCGAGAACGAGTTCGGGGCGGGCTGGAAGGACGCCCTCAACGTCTTCCTGGACGGGGCCTGGGGGCTGACCGTGGGCGTGAGCGGGACGTCCTTCGGCTACGTCAAGAATCGCTACAAGCTCAAGGAGCGGCTGACGCGCAAGCTCGAATCCGCGGGCAGCGCGGTGCTGGAAGGACTGTCGGACCTGAGCGTGATGGGCAGCTCGGGAGGCATGGACCTGGGGCCTGCCGGCCGGCTCATCGGCCCCTTTGGAATTTCCTGAGCAGGGGGAGCGTCGATGCGAATCTGTGTGAAGACGGCGGTGATGCCCAAGAACAAGACCTGGGCGTCCCCCATGAAGGTGGACTTCAGTGAAGACCTGCTGCCCGGCGAGCGCGTGCTCGCCGCGATGGCGGGGCTGAGCTACTTCCGGCTGTACTACGCCGACAACGGCTCCACCTCCGAGTCGGTGGGACAGGCCAGCGTGACGTTGGTGCCCAACCTCACCGAGGACGCCGTCCACGTGACGGCGGCGCTGGTGATGACCAACTACGATGGCGCCGAGGCGGCCAGCTCAACGGACGGCAGCGGGCACGACAGCTTCGTGCGCGTCACCGTGGTCGCGGTGCTCGGGCTGATGAACCCCGCGTACCAGGCGGTGGCGGGCAACCTCTACGGGCTCGCCGGGCAGTGGCCGGAGGCCATCCCCATCGCCTCCGCGTCGGCGGAGGCCCGCGCGTTCCTCGCCGGCTTCTACATCGCGGGCAGCAGCGCGAAGGAGGTGAGCAGCCTGTCCTTCACCTCCTCCGTGGAGAAGCCCGGAGGCGCCCTGGCGAAGGTCGGCGGGACGGCGACCCAGAGCGGTGGTGAGGAGCGGACCGGAACGGCGGACGTGGCCTTCCTGTCCACCGACGGGGTGACCAGCTACCGCGTCCTGTCCATCGACACGTCGTCGGGCAAGTGGACGGAGGTCGACGACGAGCGCGACGGCGTGACGTGCGCCTTCAGCGTGACGCCCACCCTGGACACGGGCGAGACGGTGCGCCGGGCTGGGGTGCTCCTCCAGAACGTGAACCTCAGCTTCGAGAGGGACAAGACGAGCGACCTGGAGCTGTTCGAGGCGGGCGTCACGAGCGACGCGCTGAGCATCTCGAATGGGAAGACCATCTCCGGGACGCTCATCCTGAACATCTTCAACGCGCGCGCGGGAGACGACTACGGAGTCGCGCCGCCCCCGTCGAGCAACCTGACGGCGTTCGTCATCGCCGAAATCGCAAGGCCGCGGCCTGGAGGTGCGTCATGAGCTGGGAGTTCAGCCGCAAGGAAGTGGTGGCCGGGGACACGGCGACGTTCGACTTCTCCGGCGACGTGGGGCTCGCGCTGTATGGCATCTCGCGCTTCGACATCAACTTCGCCACGAAGGCCTCGGGAGGGAACCTGGGGGGCTCGCCCATCTCCGGGTTCGGCGTGAAGCTGACGCGGGAGAACGCGGGGGAGGACAGCCGGCGGCAGGTCAAGGTGAAGGCGGAGGTGACGGGCACGCCGCTGTCGTCCGCCAGGGTGTGGATCACCGTCATCGCCTGGGTCGGCGGAGAGTCCAGCACGCGCTATGTCGTGAGCGGCGACGAGCTGGCCACGGGGCAGATGTCCCGGCCCCAGGCCGTGGTGGCCTGGCCGGAGTTCTCCTCCGCCGTGCTGTCGGGCTTCAAGCTCGACTTCGCCTCGGGCAGCCACGACGTCGGGGGCGTGGGCGCGTCGGCGGGCATCTCCGCGTCCCTCACCGAGCCGGGCGGCGCGTACGTCACGGGCGCGGGGACGCTGACGGGCAAGGGCGCCTCCAACTGCACGGTGAGCCCGTCGGGACTCGTGCTGGGCGAGGCCCAGGAGAACGCGTGGTTCGGGATCGTCGCCGACGAGTCGACCTCCACCGTCAACGACACCAACTGGGGGAAGACGAAGCTCCGCGTGCGGACGGACGCGACGGTCGCGCTGACCCAGGCCGCGGTGCTGCTCCAGTCCTTCTACGGGCGCTTCAGCGCGACCAGCCTGTCCGCCAGTCCGCTCAGCTCGGTGACCATGGGCGCGAGCGAGCCGGTGGTGGTGGCGGCCGAGCCGGGGGTCTTCGAGTTCGACTCCACCCGGTGGCTGGCCGACTGCACCACCATCGTGAAGACGGGCAAGGAGATCTGGACGGAGGCGCAGACGTACTCGGCCGTCTACGTCTGGGCCGCGCTGGGCTGAACGTCACGCCATCAGGGCCGCGCGCCGAGCAGCCCGGCCGGCCGCATCATGCCTGCGGCGCCGTCCAGACAAGGTTCCACAGGTGGCCGTCGAGGTCCTCGAAGCCCTGGTCGTACATGAAGCCGTGGTCCTCGGGCGGATGCGGAGTGCGGCCGCCGGCGGCGAGGGCCTTGGCGATCAGCCTGTCCACTTCCTCCCGGCTCTCGCAGCTCAGGCAGATGACGACCTCGTTGGCGTCCTTCGCCTGCACGACGGGCTTGTGGATGAGGGTCTTGAAGAACGCTTCGGTCGTCAGCATGGCATGGATGCTGCCATCCACGATGTCCATGAACGCCGCGCGCTCGTTGCTGAATTTGGGATTGAAGCTGAAGCCGAGCGCGGAAAAGAAGGCTTTGGATTTATCGAGGTCTTTGACCGGCAGGTTGAAGATGATCTGCTTGTTCATGGTGTCCCCATGTCGAAAGGTGGGTCGAAGGACGAGCCTGCACCGCACCGGATTGTTGAGACACCAGGCGGGGGGCATCAGACCGAGTTGAGCACCGGCGCCTGCGCGCGACGTGGGCGCAGGCCCCTTGTTCAGGCTCGCGGGGAGGCTGCCTCAACCCTTGCGCGCCGCATTGATCGCCGCGATGTCGATCTTCTTCATCTTCATCATCGCGGCGAACACCCGCTTGCGCGCGGCAGGATCCGGGTCGCCCATGCCATCCGTCAGGGCGGCAGGCGTGATCTGCCACGAGAGTCCCCACTTGTCCTTGCACCACCCGCACTGACTTTCCTGGCCGCCGTTGCCGACAATGGCATTCCAGTAGCGGTCCGTCTCTTCCTGATCCTTCGTGCTGACCTGGAACGAAAAGGCTTCGCTGTGCTTGAAGGTGGGGCCGCCATTGAGGCCGATGCACGGGATGCCCAGCACGGTGAACTCCACCGTGAGGACGTCGCCCTCCTTGCCATCCGGGTAGTCGCCCGGCGCGAGGTGCCTGGCGCCGACGGAGCTGCCGGGGAAGGTGCGGGCATAGAACGCCGCGGCTTCTTCGGCGCTGTGTTCGTACCAGAGGCAGAGGCGGGTCTTGTTCTCGATGTTCGCCATGAGTGCGCTCCTTCGCTTCATTCGCCCTTGGGGCCTACGACCCCGAAAGTGACGCCCGTGGGATCCGCTGCGACGATAATCCAGTCGCCGCCGGGCACCTCGTGCGGACCTTGCAGCACCTTGCCGCCGTGGGTGGTGATGGCGCGCTGCGCCTCGGCGACCGAGGCGACGCCGAAGTAGAACAGCCAGGTGCCGATGGGGCCAGGGCTTTCGGCGGGCTTCTGCATGATGGCCCCGAGCCGAACGCCATCGTGGTCGATGAAGCAGTAGTCGCCCAGGGGGCCCATGGGCATCGCGTCGTTGAACTGGAAGTGGAAGTGCTTCGCGTAGAACGTCCTGGCGCGCGCGAGGTCAGGGCTGCCCAGCTCGTTCCAGCGGATGTGCTGCAACGCCTTCACGTCGAAGACGTCGCTCTTCGCTCCGGGCTTGCCGGGTGGTGGAATCGGCGCCATCACGTAGAAGGGCGTCCCCATCGGGTCGGCGACCATCGCGATGGTGCCGACGGGCAGCTCCATTTTCGGCATCAGCACCTTGGCGCCATCGGCCACCATGGCCTGGAGGGCCGCATCGACCTCGGCCACGTGCAGGTATCCGAACCAGCCGGGCTGTGCGCCATGCTCCAGCATGTCCTGCGAGAGGCGCAGCACGCCACCGGCGGAGCCGCCATCGCCGCGCATGATCGTGCGGTAGTCCACTCCGTTTGGCATGGGCGCGGACGGGCCGGAGATCTCCCATCCCACCACGGCGCCGTAGAACTTCGCGGCGGCGTCGGGGTCGCGGGTCATCAGCTCGTACCAGATGAAGCTTCCTGTGCTCATGGGGTCATTCCTTTCGTGAACGGCGAAGTACCACGCACGGCGACCCCAGTCCCTCGCGCGTCACTCCCGTGTAGGCCGTATGGCCTTGCACGATGTCGTAGTACCTCCCGGCAGTGGCACGCGCGGGCAGGGTGCGCGTCTCCGCGTTGTCGCCAGGAGCGGTCGGGGCGCCTGGCTTCGCTCTCCATACGGCTCGAACCTGACATGTCAGGCCAGGGCCATGACCCGTCAGTCTTCAAGTCTGACGTGTCAGGGTTCGCGGCGGGTGCCTCGCAAACCTCCGCGGCTCCTCAAGTCCAGTCTTGTTCATGAAGGTCCATGAATTGCAGGACTCCCGGCCAACACCGGAGGAGCGCTGCAATGGGCATCAGCTACAAGATCCACCCGGCGATCGGGGTGGCCCGTGTCGGGGACAGCGAGGACTACTACCTGGGGCCGGAGACCGCGGGAGGGCTGCCCCAGGAGCGGACCGGCGGGGACGTGACGCGCTTTCGCGACGCGCAGGGGGGCATCCGCCGACAGGCCGCCCGGTTCCAGATCCACACGTTCGACCCCGCCAACCCCACCGCCCCGGGCAAGCGCGTCCAGCCGGGCGTTGATGGCGTGGTGGACATCGAGTGGACCGTCCACGTCGCGAACAAGAAGGCCGCCTGGTACGAGTTCCAGCAACAGGAGGGCGCTGACGGCGTGTATGACGCCTCGCATCCGCTGCGCAATCCGCGCACGACGGACGACGCGGGCCGCAAGGCGCTCATCATCGACCCGGGGCCCCGCACCGTGGCATGCCGGGGCAACAACCAGCTCCCGCTCCGCGCGGAGTTCTCCAACGACGACCCCCAGGGCAAGAACTACCCGCGGACCTTTCCCCGGACGCAGCTGCTGCCGGAAGGCAATGACATCACCACGCTGGGGAGCGTCATCGCGGACGACCAGGGCTACCTCTACACCGTGGGAGGCATGGGGCACTCCGGCACCACGGCGGTGTGGGACCTCTCCACCGGCCTGATCGACAACATCCTGGAGGACGATTCGACCCTCACGGACCCGCAGCGCAAGCGCCTGAAGGAGCTCAAGCCTGTGGCGGACCAGTGCTACCCGACGCAGGAGGCGCTCCGCGCCGCCATGGTGGCGGAGCTGGCGAAGGACACGTCCAACAGCCCGGCGGACATCCAGGAGACCGCTGACTTCATGCAGGCCCAGGCCTACATGCAGCCGCGGCTGGACACCTACGCCAACAACAACTTCTGGTGGGACGACACGTCGGACGGGCCCGTCACCGCGACGGTCATCCTGGAGGGGGGCACCCGGGTGGTGGTGGAGTTCCCGGCGTGGATGGTCGTGGCCCCGCCAGCCTACGCGCCCCAGCTCCTCAACATGGTCACGCTGTACGACACGCTGCGGGACACCTTCGTCATCCATCGGGACCTGGAGCCGGCGCTCTGCCAGGGCGGAAACTTCAACGACAGCTACCGGCCCAACTTCCAGGCGGACATCCTGCCCATCCTCCAGCGCCCCAATGACTATCGCTGGACCGCGCGCATCAACGACCAGGGCGTGGATGCGCACGCGGACCTTCCCAAGCCACAGACCAGCGCCCACAACTTCATGAAGTACGTGCGCGACCCGGACTCGCCCAATGACTATCCGGGCCGCATGCCGAAGATGGCGGGGGACAATCCGCTTTCCGACAAGCACACCCGGCGGTTCCTCACCCTCACGCGGACGCAGTACTTCCTGCTGAGCCAGTTCAGCAAGGGCCTCTTCGACGACACCCCCAGCACGGCCACGCCCACCCCGGGGCAGCTGCTGGACCGCGGGGTGCTTGAGAACTGCGTGGGGGGGCCCTTCTGCCCGGGCATCGAGATGACCTGGATCGCCCGCGACCCGAACTTCTTCATGGAGCCGTTCCGCTTCAAGCACCGCCCGCTGGATGGCACCGGCCTGCATTGGGACACCAACCCCAGCCAAGGCCAGGGCCTGGAGCCGGGGGACGCCACCAAGTACATGGCGCTGCCGTGGCAGGCGGACTTCAACGAGTGCTCCAACCAGGTCGTGCAGAACACCTCCCTGTGGTGGTGGCCGTCGCAGCGCCCCTACGAGGTGCGCTACCTGGGGTCGGACGAGCAATGGCAGCAGGGCTACTGGACGCGTCCCTTCGACATCAACTTCGACAAGGACGAGCAGATGGTCGCCAACTGGAAGGGCCTGGGCTTCATCCTCGCCCGGAAGGACGCCCGGCCGCAGGACCAGGGGCCCGACACCGCGGATGATCCCGCGCCGCGCTACATCGAGGTGGAGCGTCTGCTGACGTCGGACGGTCAACTGCCGTGAGCGACGCCCACTGTGACGTCGCCGTCCTGGGGGGAGGACCGGCCGGCGCGGGAGTGGCGCTGGCCCTGCGCGCCCGGACGCGGCTGTCCGTCACGTTGGTGGAGCGCACCTCCCACGGCGCGCCCCGCATCGGAGAGACGCTGCCCCCCGACGCACGGCGGCCCCTGATGGGGCTGGGCGTCTGGGAGCGCTTCCTGCGCGACGGGCACCTGCGGTCGCGCGGCACGGCGTCCTGCTGGGGCTCCGCCACCGTGGGCCATCACGACACGCTCATGGCCCCGTTCGGGTCGGCCTGGCACCTGGACCGCGCCCGCTTCGACGCGAGCCTGTGCGCCCAGGTCGCGGAGCGCGGCGGCACCGTGCGCACGGGCACCGCGCTGGTGGGGTGCGAGGCCCTGGGCGCGGAGGGCTTTGAGCTGCGCCTGTCCCATCCGGTGGAGGGCCCCACCACCCTGGGCGCGCGCTTCGTGGTGGACGCCACCGGGTGGAGGGCCGCCTTCGCCACGTCGCGGGGCGGGCGGCGGAGGGTGGTGGACCGCTGCTTCGCCCTCTACGGCGACTTCCTCCTGCGCGAGGGCGCGGCCTTCAGCACGCAGGCGCTGGTGGAGGCCCGGCCGGAAGGGTGGTGGTACTCCGCGCTGCTGCCTGGACGCCGCGTCGTCGTCGGGCTGATGGGAGATGGCGAGTCCCTGCGCGGCGTGCGCGGCCCGGACGCCTGGCTGGGATTGCTGGCCCGCACCACCGCCACCCGCGAGCGGCTGGAGGCCTGCGACTTCAGCGGAGCGCCGCCGCGCGCGGTGCCGGCGGCGGTCGCCTGCCTGGACCGGGTCCACGCGGAGCACTGGCTCGCGGTGGGGGACGCGGCGTGCACGCTGGACTCGCTGTCGTCCCAGGGCATCACCCAGGCGCTCGGCTCCGCGCTGCTGGCGGCCGAGGCCCTGGAGCAGCACCTGCGGGGCCGTCCGGGCGCGCTGGAGGCCTACGCGGCCCGGGTGCGTCTGGGCTTCGCGGAGCACCTGCGGACGCGGGACCACTACTACCGCGAGGAGCGGCGGTGGCCCGACGCCCCCTTCTGGCGCAACCGGCGCCAGTCCCTGGCTGTCCGCGCCCTGGCCGCGTGACGGCCCTCTCTTCTTCACCCCAACCGGGATGGTCCCATGATGACACGTCGTCAGCGATATCTCCTGCTCACGCTGGGAGGCGTGAGCGCCCTGTCCGTGGTGGTGGCCCTGGTCGGACGCGCGCAGTCGGGGGCGGACTCCGTTCAGCCGCCGCCCCTCGGCGGGGCCGTGAGCGCGGCCCAGGTCACCTCCGTGCCCACGCCGGGCACCGTGCCCACGCCGTATCCCGTCTTTCCCCACGGCGACAAGCTGACCCAGCCCCTGGAGGAGAATGACATCCAGGCCCAGCAATTCCTCGCATTCTATGCCCGGCAAGGCGACGTCACGTTTCCCTCGCTGACGAAGGGCTCGCTCCAGGCGCTGCCCGCCCGGACCCTGGACATCGCGCACAACGGGCTGGACCTGGGCAGCCAGCGGTTCAACTCCTCGCTGGTGTGTCAGTCCTGCCATGACGCGGACTGGCTGGCCAACAGCGACCTCACGCTGCCCGCCGATGCGCCGTCCACCTACAAGGCCCTGCCGTCCATGGCCTTCTGGCAGATGCCCTCCGTGGACACGCTCTGGAACGCCGACGCGCAGCCGTCCTACCTGGACCCCGGCGCGCCCCTGCCGCTCGCGGCCAACTGGTCTCCCTTCGGTGACTGGAGCGCGTCCGTGAAGGCGCTTGCGGGGCGCGATCCCATCTTCCTCGCGCAGGTGGAGACCACGCGCGGCCTGTCACCGCACCGCCCCCCCGACGTGGACAACCTCTGCCTGCGCTGTCACTCGCCGCTGGGCCAGCGCCAGGCGCAGAGCCAGCACAGGCCCTTCACGCACGACCTGCTCTACGCGACGCCTGACAACTCCAAGGGTGATCCCGAAAAAGCGGTGCTGGGCGCGCTGGGGCGCGACGGCGTCTCGTGCAGCGCGTGCCACTCCGTGGCGCCCGACAGCGGCCTTCCCTGGAGTGGCACGGACTACACGGCCTTCTACGGCCCCCAGCAGGGCACCCTCTTCGGTGACAACGTGTCCGCCCGCCTCAAGAACTTCGACGACGAAGTGCAGCCGCCGCCGTTCCCCTTCACGGCGTCCATGAACCTGCGCCCGGGCGCCATCGTGGGCCCGGACACGCGCCTGAACACGCAGCCCATGGCGGCCGCGGGCCTCAGCCTGGAGACGGCCGCCACGGTGGGCGGGCACAGCTACCTGCGCGACTCCATGGTCTGTGGCTCGTGCCACGTCGTCGTGCTGCCCAAGGTGCCCACGGACTACCGGCCCTCCATGCCCATCGCGGAGGTGGAGGCGAAGGGGGTCTACAAGCGCCCCGCGAGCTGCCCGCAGAACCAGACGACCTTCAGCTCCACGGGAGAGTTCCTGACCGACCCGTGCGTGGAGCTGGCCTACGAGCAGACGACCTACTTCGAGTGGCTCAACAGCGGCTATGCCCAGTCCACCTCCACCTGCATGACGTGCCACATGCAGCTCACCGCGCCCGCAGATCCGTTCGATGGCGCCGTGAAGGTGGCGCAGCAGAACGGGGACCTGGCGGCCTTCTATCGCGACAACGCGACGCTCCCGCCCCGGCAGTACAACCGCCACACGCTCCTGGGCATCAACCTGTTCGTCCATGAGATGTTCCAGCAGTTCCCGGACGTGCTCGGGCTGGACTTCTACGCCCAGCCGGACTCGCGCGTGCCGCCGTATCTCCAGAGCCCGGAGCTCCTCGCGCGCACGCCCAACCTCGTCACCAACCCGGGCGCGGAGGTCGGCGCCACGGCGGACCTGACGGCGGACGGCTGGGCGCCGGACTCCGGCGCGACGGTCACGGCGGTGACCGAGCAGCAGGGGCTGGCCCGGCAGACCATCCGCCCAAGCCACGGCGCGCGGTTCTTCCAGTTGAGCGGGGGCGCCTCGCTGACGGTGGACGTGTCCGCGTACCAGGACCTCATCGACCGGGCCGCGGGCGCCGCGACCGTGCAGTGGGGGGCCACGGTGTACTGCGATGGCGTCGAGCCGTGCGGCACGCTGTCCCTTCAGCAGCAGTCCGGCGCGGGGACCTGGACGAACACGGCCGGCTCCGCCCCGGTGGCGGCGACGAAGCAGCGCTGGCTGTCCGTGCCGGCCTCGACCCCCACGCCCATCCCCGGGGGGACCCGCGCGTTGCGGCTCGTGTTCCAGCCCGGCCGCGCGCTGAGCGTGGACGACGTGTTCCTCGCGCTGAAGTTCCCGGATGGCTCGGTGAAGCCGCTCGCGGACGGCAAGCGCGACTACACCTTCGCCAAGAACCTGCTGAACGCGGAGCAGTCCATCCTGGACCTGGCGGTGAACACCGCGCAGGGCGTCTTTGATCCGACGCAGCCCGCGGTCCTGGTCTCGGTGGGGAGCTACCAGGAGGCTGGCGGCACGCTGAACGTGCCCGTCACCGTCACCAGCAACGTGGGCCACAAGTTCCCCAGCGGCGCGGGCTTCCGCCGGGCGTTCCTCCAGTTCGAGGTGCTGGATGCCGCCGACAAGGTGCTGTGGGCCTCCGGTCAGCCGAACGCGCTGGGGGTCATCTGCGACGGTGTCTGCAAGCAGGGCGACAGCGCGCTGCTGGCCAGTGAGTTCACCACCGACCCATCCCAGCTCCAGCCGCACCACCAGGTCATCACCCGGCAGGACCAGGCGCAGATCTACGAGCTGCGCGCGGTGGATGACACGAACCACCTCACCAGCCTGGAGCTCCAGCAGTTCAAGGAGGTGAAGGACAACCGCCTGCTGCCCGAGGGCTGGGTGGCCCCGGCGCAGCGCAAGCCGGATGAGGTGCTCCTCGGCCTGAACCTCCAGCAGCTCGCCCGCCTCACCGAGCCGTTCTCCTACGTGCTCGGTCCCCAGGACACGAGCGTGACGTCCGATCCGGACTTCAGCACGTCGCCCGCGAAGGGGGTGGACCAGCTCGTCTACCAGGTGCCGCTGTCGGCGGTGAGCGGCTGGAAGAGCATCCGCGTGCGGATGAACTACCAGACGATTCCGCCCTTCTACCTGAACGCGCGCTTCCGGGACTCGCTGCGGGATGCGAACGGCCAGCCCAGGCCGCCGGGGCCGGCGGTCCAGCGGCTCATCTACATGAGCAGCCACCTGAACACGAAGGCGTCGCTGAAGTACCCGGCGCAGGGGCAGGGCGGCCAGCAGGTGGACCTGATGGACAACTGGTCCATGGTGTTGAGCGAGGCCCGGGTGACGAAGAACTGAACCAGGGGGCGTGATTCCTGGGCGTCTGGTCTGTGGCTGGGGCCGAGTCTTCGGCCCCAGGCGCCACCTGCCGATCGAGGATCGTGAGCGGTCGTCTAGGGCCGCCGGCGGGGCGTCGGTTCCAAAAAGGAGGAGCGGCCATCGGTGACGGTTCGACGACCCGTCCCGGTGACCGCTCCTGGAACCGCGCGAGGGGGCCGCTCAGCGGCCGATGGTGGCGTGCGAGCCGAGCACGATGCCGCGCTGGGCGCTCATCCGCCGCGCCAGCTCCGGAGACGCGCCCAGCTCCTGGGGCGTGCGGAGCTTGTGGAAGAAGCGGCTGCTCTCATCGAAGTAGGCCAGGGCCTTGAGGCGGATCTGGAAGCCCTTCGGGGGCGTGGTGCCGTTGGCCCAGTACGAGTAGGTGATGTTCGTCTGGTAGTTGGCGGGCACGTCGCAGGTGACGGAGGTGTTCCAGCTGCCGTTGTTCGGCGGCACGGGCGTCCGCTCCAGGGAGATGAGCGGAGTGGGGCCCGGGGTCCCCGCGGAGAAGGCGACGGCGGCGCCGCCGGGGACGTTGGTGCATTCGAGCTGGAACGTGATGCGCCCCGCCTCCGTCCCCTGGGTGTAGTCCACGGTCGTGTCGAAGGTGGGGCTGTTGGCGTCCGTGAGGTGGACGTTGCGCCAGCCGAAGCCCGGGTTGTTGAGGATGAACTCCGTCATGTCCGTGTAGCTGCCCACCTGGGGCACCGGGTTGTCGTGCTTGGGCGTGGAGACGCGGCAGATGAGGCAGTAGTGGTCACCGCTGATGGCGCCCGGCTCCCAGAAGAAGGGGTTGTCCGTCACGGCGATGCCGCCCGGGGCGGTGGACGGCAGGAAGACCTCCGTCTGTGAATCACTCGTCTTGAGTGCGTTGTTCTGCCACTTGTTCGGGTAGAGCAGCAGGCTGGCCGGCGTGTAATACAGCGACACCTTGCCGCTCTCCGTGCTGTTGGAGAGGTTCTTGCTCCGCAGGTAGATGTAGTTGGGGCCGTCGGTCACCAGGTTCTGGCCCACGTCCTGGTTGTAGTTGCCGGAGAAGAAGGCCTGCGGGTTGTTGGTG